>JBATLR010000466.1:0-6042 GCA_049289415.1 Nitrospirales bacterium | reverse complement strand
GCGTTAGGATGAGCATCACTGTTGGCAGTTGACGTTCGGATGCAAGAGTTTTGGCCGTAATCATATCTGTCGGCGAAGGGCCACAATCATTCAAATGCGTATGCCATGTCCCCAGATCAAAAAGTGCCTCTCCGCTTTCTTGATGTCGGCGCTCAATCGATGATTGAAGACCCTTTACCCCTAATTCGAAAGTATTCTTGGTCCGCTTAGTGTCGTCTGGTGCGTCAATCAAATCAACAATTGTTATAACCTTTAAGCGAGAATTTGCCATGCCAAGAATGACACCGCCAGTTTCTAAATTGGGGTATAGTTCTGCTTGCGCCTTCATAGCCTCAATCACGCGCGATGAAATGCGAACAACCCATTCTGCCATGTTTGCGATCGGGAGAACTTCAAACGAAGCGACGCGTTTACGCGACCATGTTGTTGAATGGCTATCTACGGAATTTTTGCCAAACCAGATGGCGCCACCATCTTCCGGATTTGATATTTCGACATTAAGATGCTCGATTATCATAGCTGTCATGGCTGAAAGACGCGCATCATCCATTTTCATGGTCAACGATCCGCAGCCTTGGCCGGTTGCAACGACGCCGAGATGGCTGTCCTCACCAAACATCAGCTGGTGCTGCTCGGCGTCCATTGTCGCATAGAGTTCCGCCATGAGATCGCTATGAGATGGATTGTGCCGCTTACCTTCCGCTAGCAAATAGCCTGCTTGCCCTTCAGCAAAAAGAGCGGTCTCGTAAAAGCGCGCATTTTCTGTCTTCGGGATTAAGCCATAAAGTGCATCTCGTACCGCCAATGACGCGGTAGTGTTAAGCACATATTTGGTTCCTCGCGGAATCAAAGTCGTGCGTGTTCGAGTTTCCGCCAGACTAGTAACAATATTGGTTTTGACGACCGCTGGCTTCGAGCCGAGGCCTTCTAATTTATCAGCGAGTGCTTGAGCCTTATTTTCGAATAACTTGTCTGCCCCAAGCTCATGCCGAGCAAGGTTGTGAGGCATGAGAATCCCATTGTCCGCAAGGACCGAAACTGTTTGGCCTGATCTCGCCCAATGCGTGGCTGCTTTTGATCCTACACTCCCGCATCCTAGAATACTCAGATTATCCGTTTGATCAGCGTTGGATAGGGACCGCAACAGCGCAGGCGTTACGGTGCTTATATGCGTAGCAGGGACAACTGGTTCATCATCTCCGAGCTCAAAAATTTGATGGCAATCTCGATTAGCGTTTATTTCAGTAATGTAAGGGAGTATCTCAATTGGTGATTGCGCCCCGATCAAATTGAAAGGCCTGCGAACACACAGGATGATACCAACAGGGATCGGTGCCTCTAAATATCTCCCCTTCCATCGACGTTTTAGATTATCAAAGAAGGAAGCTAAGCTCCGCCCACACCCGAGCTTTTCTGCAAGCTCGCGAAGTTCACGCAAAGATTCCACTGATTCCGGTGTATATTGGTCAGATATGATGAGGCTGCCGTTAGGGCGCTTGTCCGGCCAAATGACAGCCGTGATCGTATCACCGCGGAAAATATCAGCACCAGAACCCTTCGACGTAAATTTCTGACGGTTCTTGCCTGTTGCTAACGGTATGCGAATTGCGTCGGTAAAGATGGTCGCGGTAACATTCCCTGAAAGTTTAGCAGCCGGTTCGCCAGCTCGCCGAAAAGTTGAACGCCATGTGCAAAATCCGCCTTTCTGTCTGACCGCAGCTCTGGCCTTTTCAACATCACAGGAAATCCACGCATCCTTGTGCCTCCGCTGCATAGGCTCCCAGCCCTGGGTTTCATTCATCAGCTTGCTAACCGCGGCTTTGTCTAACCACTCTCCGAGTTGATGAAAGAGTCGATACACGCCCGTCTCCGCCAGGCCGAAGCTGAGAAAAAACTCGTCCTGGTCCTCTTCGACGAGACACGGTACTGGCGCGCTTGCAAATGGCATCAGGTGAGGAAAGTTACGTGGAAAATCTGGCCGGAACCGAAAACTTGGTGAAGACCATGGATAGTCATCTGGAAATGTCATAAGAACAGGCTCCAACGGTAATATACCGCTGGTACTCATGCCATCGACTTCCATATGTAGCGGCAATCTAACTTCAACTTCCAAGTGCAGTTGCAACGCACCTGTCTCCGCTATTTTGATACAGCCAGCTTTGAAGCGGGGGTGTGTTTGAATGGCAGCCAAAGCGTTCTCCGCATGCGCCTTCTTTGTCGCTGCCATCGAGTCTAGCCATGGCCCCGTGCTTGGGCTCCAATTGATCCCAACCCTAAGCCGATCGCTGCCGATTTGGTGGCAGTTTTAAGGCCTTTCAACACGCCTGAACTCGTTATCTCATATACAAGAGGGGCCTCATCCTCATCCCATATATCCGACACGCACTTAAACCGGCTTTCATCGCCGTCAGCTATTGAAACGTATTCACGCTTTGCGCGATCACTCGGTGGGTCAGCGTCATCAGGGTCAATCGATTTTGAACTGGCAACTATAACGGCACCTTTTCGAATTTGAGCAAGGGCGCTGCGCGCATCGTCATTAACTTCAGCGTCCTCCCCCATATCCGAGTAGCTATCATAGCTTAGGCTATGCCAAGAACAGTGATGCGGTGCCTGAAGAATATCATAACTCAACCAGTCGGACTGGTCGTTGCCGTGCTTGTTCCAAAGATGTTCCCAAATTACGACTTCAGCATCTCCACCGGAAAGAAAACGACATTTATCAGCGTAACCGTCGCCGCTAATTGAGAACCGTATGATCACTGATGAGTGATTTTTATCAAGTTTATCGGTATCGTCCACATCGTCGTTAGATATTGGCGCCAGAAGGCGGCCTTCAAATGCGCTTGTGTCCACGCAATTGAGCGACGTGACCAGATCATCAACTGATACCACTATTGCCAGAATATCGTCGGTTTTTCCGTCTTCATCCTCTCCCAGAATTTGTATGCGGTCACCCTCTGCGCTTATTACGCCTGTATCGCGATAAAGTTTGACACGGCGACGTGCTTCCTTCGCCCAAGCCTTGGCATCGGCACATAAAGTATGGCTTTTGCTTGCCCGGCGAAAAACGATCGGTGAGGACCACATCTCGCGGATAATGATTTTGTCATCATCTTTCACCCAGTCGTCGGGTTCGCCGAGGTGAAAATGTGCTTCGAGCCCGGTGATGTGGTCTTTATCTGGATGGCTCAGCAAGAAGCCATCCAAAACCAAACGCCCTTCAGAATCGCGGTTCAGCTTTTCCCGCAGCATCGACATTACGTCCGGCGTGTCATCATTTTCATCGTCACTTGCTTTTCGGACATTGATATCAATCAACAACTTCTGATCATTATCCAGTGTTATGAGGGTCATATCCCCATTTCCAACGGGGAAGAATGTTAGTGAAGAAGGCATATTTGGTTCCTTGGGAGGGACGGAAGAAAAGAAAATTTCGACAACGCTTGCACGACGAGTCGCAAACGCTATAATTGCTATATAGGTATAAAAACTATTCTGTTCAAGGTTTGGGCAAAATTTTCTGGAGCACAAATGGAAGTTGCAAAATCAAGCAGAGCATGGGGAATTGATCAACGGCTTGAATTCATTGAATTTAGACTGTTTTGGGAAGGGGAATTATCGCGGGCGGACCTGATAGAGAAATTTGGTATTTCCGTTCCGCAGGCGTCAATTGATTTCTCACGATATAAAGATGTCGCGGCCTCCAACATCGAATATGATTCGAGTAGAAAGCGCTACGTTCCGAGCGAAAACTTCCAGCCAAGATTCTATGTACCCAACCCGGAAAGATACTTGGCACAGTTGGTTGCTATAAAAGAAGGAGTGATCGTTCACGGCGATACCATGTTCGGGGAAATGCTCGATGTTGATATCGTCCCCGCACCCGCAAGAACTGTTTCAGCACGCAAATTACAAAAGTTCGTTCAAGCGATCAAACAACAAGGAACGCTCTCGATCGAATATCAATCAATGAACCCTCAACGTGGAGAGGCGCAGTGGCGTGACATATCTCCTCACGCTCTCGCTACCGATGGTATGCGTTGGCATGTGAGGGCTTATTGCCACTTAGATGGAAAATATAAGGATTTCATAATTTCGCGCTGCATTGAGGTGGGTGACATCAGACTATCTCCTGTTCCCGAGTCAGGCGACACTGAATGGAACACGAAATTTACAGTTACCATTGCTCCTAATCCAGAGCTAACAGACCATCAAAAAACTGTGATTTCTCGAGACTATGGAATGGAAAGTGGTCGGCTAAATTTGGAAATACGATGTGCACTTCTGTATTACTTCGATAAACGACACCGTTTTGACATCGCGGATAACGATAAGACTGCGGTTCAAGCTCCAATAGTTATCACCAATTATACGGAATATAAAAAGGCACTTGCTGGCCTGTCGGTTTCTGGGGCCGTCAGTAGTGTGGTATAAACTGTTCTGAACGCGGATGTTAACTGCGCTCTCACTACACTCGGCAGCTTATACCTCGAAAATTCGGCGCCGTGGACGAACGTCAATAGGTGTGCTGTGGTGACCCGAGTTGTGTGATGCCGACTCCTGCACGTCGGGATATTTGATCAGATTTTCCCCCGTCTAATCCCGTGCAAATTTCAATAATGGCTGGATGTTCTCCCGGTCCGCTGTCTGTAGTGCTGCGATATAGGCTTTGCGTGTTGCGCTGGCATCGGTCAGGCTTGTCCGCCCCCATGTAAATGGGGGCTGGCCTAATTGCGCCGCGAGGTAATCTCCTGCCATGCGGGAATGCCTCCCATTGCCGTTGGGGAAGGGGTGGATTGAGACAAGCTGGTGGCTGAACCGGACCGCGATTTCATCGGGAGGGTAGGTTTTATTCTCTGTCCAGAACCTGACATTATCGACAAGCTGGCGCATCTCGGTCGGGATACGGTAGGCATCAATCCCGATGTTTCTGGGGCTCTGGCGATATGTTCCGGCCCATTTCCAAACCTGCCCGAACATGTGCTTGTGCAATTCCTTTAGGAGCGCATCGTTTAGGATATCGGCATTGCGCTTCCGGGTGAACCAGCGGTTCGCCTCGGTGATGTTGATCTGCTCAGCTTCGTTTAGCTCGCTGCGCAGCGTGATATAGGTCGGGATCAGCTGTTCACGTTCTTCCTCTGTCAAAGGCGTATTGGCTTCATCATCCTCATCGAACAGGGGATCGGTCATTCATCATCCCATAACCGGCTGACCGGTTCTGCCAGAATGTCCTGGGTCATGCGGTCCAGTTCTTCGCGCGTTTGTTCTTTGGTCATCGACTGATTTTCCAGGAGCATGCCGTGCGAGACGGTTCCGATCTGGTCATGGGCTTTGCTGCGCGCACGATCCTCGAGGATCTGATCGAGCGGCTTATTGAGGACGAACGCATAGACAAATGTGCAATCGAGCGCTTCGGCAGCCTCTTTCAGTGTTTTCAATGTCGCTCCGCCTTGCGCTTCGGCCCGTTCAAGCGGGGTAATGCGGGACTGGGAAACGCCCAGCCTGCCTGCAAGCTGACGGCTCGACATGCCCAGCGCATCGCGAACGGCCCGTATCCAGCCGCCTCTGGGGCTGGTAAGGTCGGTATCACGCAGAAAACCGAGGCGTTTTTCAAGGTTTTTGCGAGCCAAATCTGCGCTTTTTGCGTTTGTCATATTCTATCTCCGGAGATCGCCTAACACTTATATATGTTCAAATCAAGGATTATTGAACATATATAGGTATTAGATGTGATGGTTTTTGAGCATATATAGATATTCAGGTGTGAGCGTGAGCTGCCATTTTATACTGGAAATGGGCGCTGCCTGGCGGTGACCCGCTCTATTCGCTGTGGGGACCATGCCTGTTGTTTTGGCCTGTCGGTGACGATCGGGTGCGTTCCGGTGCGGCCCATGGTTCCAATCGGCGTGAACTGATACAAAACCTCCAATCTTAGGGTCTGAACTGTGAGCTTTTATATCATGCGGATGAGCGTCGCTTGTTCGCTGACATGGGTAAGGGGTTTCAAGAAGATTGTCTGAATTTGTGGTTGGGGAAGGC
>JBATLR010000465.1:0-9670 GCA_049289415.1 Nitrospirales bacterium | reverse complement strand
TTCTTTTAATTTTTAATGTGCGACTACCTTCTGTCATTCACGCAGATAAGCCCTGCCTTCATGATGAAAGGCAGGGCTCATCTGTTGTATCGGTTGCCGGCCCTCCCTGGGACTTATCGGATAACCAGTAATTGCCCGGAAAGGCCTCCCTTGTCTGCTGGATTGCCATAGATTAATAAATTGTTGGCCGTGATATAGGTCAAATCGCTTGTTGGAATACCGATATACTTTGTTTCTCCTGGTTTTAAAACCAGGGAGGTATTTAAGGAGGTTGGCCCGGCCATTGCCGAGTCAGCTGAAAGATGAAACGTGTAGTCTGTAGTCAGTGTATTGGTCACTTGAAATAATACCGGTCGTCCGGCTCGTCCTCCGGTTCCACCTGCGACAAGGCTAAGGATAGCAGTCGGGGGATACCAGACATTTTTTCCGCCAATCTGCATCGCTGTAAATGAGAGATCTACATCAAGACGCTTAAAGGGTTGTCCTGTCACAGAGCCTGTTTCGAGATCACCGATTTCAACGCCTCCCGATTGAAGCGCAAACACGGGTGATCCGAGACACAAAAGACCGAAAAAAAGGAATCCTGAAAAGATGGCAGAGCCACGCATCATAAATCCTCCTTTGGAAACCAAATGGTGATAGAAAATCACGTCAGTAGATTCATGTATCGACAGGTATCTCATGCTTGCAGGTTTCAGGTTCCGTGAAGACCGGGATGAAAAGCGGAGGTAGGCGATACCAGGCTTCATCCCGATCGTTCTCCACAGAAGGAAGAAGGTTTTTCTAGGGGGTCAGGGTTCCCTATCGCACCTTCCATCCAAAAGAGCAACACACTTTAACCTTCGTCCGGATTTTCTTTTGGGTCAGGTCGTAACAGAAACACATAAAGAGCTGTCCGACTTGGGCAGAGTATAGGACTAGCCATAAAAATCGTCTACAGACGGTTGCTCATGCATGCAACACATTTTTCATTGCATTCTATGAAGAGTCAGAAAATCTTATGTGTGGTCAATGATACATATGCCAGAGCGAGGCAGTTATGAAAAAGGGGTCCTTGTGGCACAAAATTAAACTTAGCTTGCAGTTGACATTGTGTGTCGGGTAAAGAGTCATAGATGTGGGTTGATGTGCGTGGCAAAGGGGATTATGACCAACATGGTGTTAGAAGATGGAACGGGGCGTACCGTGAGGTAATAGGCTGGTGAATGGTGGTAATGTATTAATCAATGGAGGGAAGACATGATCAGTAAAGTCTCTACACTCATTCGAATTGTCGGTTGTGTTGGAGTATTGGGCTTTTTGGCGGTTCCGGCTGTCACATTGGCGGAGGCCGATAAGCATTTGCACGAAGCGATTGGACATGCCGGTGAGGCCAAAGCTCATGGAGAAATGGGACATGCCGGTGAAGCGACGAAGCATGCCGAGGAGGCCCTTTCGCATGCCGATGCTGCCAAACAAGAAGGTGCCAATGCCCATGTTGGTGAGGGCATCAGTCATCTCGGCGAAGCGGTGGACCATGGCAAACAGGGACACGGCGAGGTCGCGGGCGAGCATAGTCAGGAAGCTTTGAAGCATCTCCAACAGGGACATTAAATTTTTCTCAATTTCAGACGTGAAAAGGCGGGTCATATCCAGTGACCCGTCTTTTTTTTTGAGCGAAAATCAAGGCGAAGGATTGAGGTCGGCGATACCTGGTTCCATCCTGATCATGCCTGCCGTACATATTGGCTGCAGGCCGATCGGGTGACGATCTGCCAGGGGAGGGAGCACTCCGACCTCCCTCACCCATGACCGACCCTCCGAAAACAACCATTGAATATCTAGAACACTCCGATTGTCACGCCTCCGTAGAAAGAGCGGCCATACCCGGCAAAGAACAGTTGCTTATCGGCATCGGGTGTGGAGTCCGACACGACTTGACCGGATGCTGCGTAAGTCTTGTTCCCGATGTTGTTCACCTCGAAAAAGAACTTGGCAAAGCGAACCCAATCATTGTTGAAGGTAAAGGTCTTGTGAAGATTGATGTTCAGGATCCAGTAGGAAGGAATTCCCACGGTATTGCCATTGTTCAGAAAGTAGCTGTTGTAATAATTGGACTCGACCCAGGCTCCCCAATCGTTCTTTGCATCATCATACATGACCTTCATGTTGAGGACATCCGAAGGAACGTTGGGGACGTCCTTGCCGTCCTGTTTGACATCGGTGGCCACGCCATTCACCAGATACCGGTCTGTGAAGTTGATGTACTTGGCATCAATGTGAGTATACGCGCCGTGGAATTGCCAACCGGGTATTGGTCGCCAATCCGCGGAGACCTCGACACCCCGATATTCCGAAGAGTCGGCATTGGTGGAGGCCGTGTTCCCACCTGAAATGGTTTGCGAAATAATTTCATCGCGAAAGAAGATCCAGAATCCCACAAGTTGCATATTGAAGGTTTCGTGAAGCTGGGCTTCGTGGCCGAATTCCACGTTCACATTTTTTTGGGGCTTTAAGTCGAAATTGGAGCCGGGAAGACCCGTGACGGGGTTTCGGGTTAAATTACTGAATTGGGGGATGCCATACCCGGTGGATCCCCTGATCCAATGTCGCCAGCCTGCCGCCCGTTTCCACGTCAGTGACATTTCAGGAGCCCAGTTATAGTAGGTTTTGGTGGTGCTGGGACGGCTGGTGACCACCCCATTCGTATAATTAATCGTCTGGATGCTTACGATGGATTGTTCGAATCCCAGCCCGGCAGCGAGGGTCCAGTTCGGTAAGAATGTCAGCTCTTCCCGGAATCGTCCCCCGATATTTCGAATGGTTCCCCGGTTATTCTGGATCAATGTGCCTCGCGTCCCCTGGCCGTCATTTAAATTTTGGAAGGTCTGACCTTCCTGTTCCATGTTATTGATGAAGAACCCGAGATAGCTGTTCAACGGCATCCCGGAGATCTGCCCCCTATGTCGCAAATCGGTATATTGTTTCCAATTGGTATTCACGTTATCGGTGATTTGGTTGAAATATTGGTTAATATCCTTGACGTCATAATCCCCTTCTGTCGTCAAGATGAGGTTGGGAGTCAACTCCCGTTCATACATTAAGCCGATGATCGTGCGGCGGTCGAGGCGAGATTGATTTCTTGCTTGCGCTCCATCTCCTGCCTGACGATCATTTGTATTAAACTGGCTTTTGGTGAGCCGGGTCGGCACATTTGTATCCAGCCAGTTGGTCATGGCTTTTACGTATAAGTTTTGTTTGTCGTCGATGGTAAAACGGAAATTAAAATTCAATGTCTGGGTGTTATATTCACTGTGATGGATGAACCCGTCCTCAGCTACGTTACTGGCAAATATCGACACGTCCAGATTTTTGTATTGGGTGCCGAGGGCGACGGCTTGTTTGTTAAATCCGTA
This sequence comes from Nitrospirales bacterium, assembly GCA_049289415.1. Classification (GTDB taxonomy): domain Bacteria; phylum Nitrospirota; class Nitrospiria; order Nitrospirales; family UBA8639; genus Nitrospira_E. Next base: position 6,275 of record JBATLR010000465.1, on the reverse strand, counting down.
GGATCCTCCGCTAAAGAAGCCTTCGGCTCCCTGGATGTCGCTGCCCCGCCTGGTTCTAAAATGCACCACCCCGCCGAGAGCATAATTGTCATACAGTGAGGACGCAGCTCCCCGGATCACTTCGGTCGACCTCATGAACCACGGGTCTTGTATATCGAGTCGGGACAATCCGTCCGACTGCGTTTGCTGAAATCCATCTTCATAGACTTTGATATCCCGAATGGCGAAGGACGTTTTGACGCCGGAGCCTCGAATGGAAATACTGAAGTCTCTGGGGCCATTGGCCTGGCGGAGCACCACACCGGGAAGAGATTCCATGGATTCTTTCATGGTTCGGGTCGGTTGTGAATCGGTTTCTGATTGAGGGGTGGAGGACACCGTCAGACCTTCCGGCCGTTTCAAAATCCGAGTGCTCACGATACTCATCTCTTCTAAAGTCTCCACTTCCTCCTCTTGGAGGGTTGCCTGGGTTTGCCGGTGTTCATCTGATTGTTGGGCGACAGGTGTCTGATCTAATTCCCTCAGTTGTTTTCTGATTTCTTCGAGTCGGGCGTTGACGTGATCGAGTTCTCCCTCCAGGTCCTGTTGTTGCTGCAGGAGGATTTCTTGGGACTGGACGGAGTTCTCACTTGATGCAGCGAAAGTAGGAGCGGAGACACTAAGAACTGGCGGAACGCTCAAGATGAATACGAAAAAACGCAATGACCAATACCACGAACGGACAAAAAGCAACTGTTTCACGAGATCATCTCCTTACAAAAAAAAAGATAAATAGGACATGCATAAGCCAACCGCCTATGGGTGTGGTCAGCAAATAAGAACCAGGGTTACTGAAGGAATTTTTTGTTGAGACCCAGGTTCGGCCCAATGATCATGCGTAAGGAGATGTAAATCTCCCGCAAATCACCACGGAGCATTGTGCATCATTTTGCAGAAAAACGACAAGAGGACGTGTGGGGGAGCCCTGGCAGATTTGTTCGAAAGAGAAGGGAGCGAACCAGGGAGGACATAGGGAGAGGGTACCGGGCCCAATGCCTGAAATGGCGAATGCCACGATGGGGAGGTGGTCAGGGACGTTGGCGAAAGTTTTCCGATGTGACAAGCCCAATTGCAGAGGACCCCATGAAGAGGTTTCGTATTGCTGTGATGGGATTCCTGGGAATCGTGAGAGAGGTCCTGCACGGCCATGCATGCCGTGGATGCCAGGAGCATGGCGAGAAACAGGCTTGATGTCAGAAGGGCAATCGGTTGAAGCCGCTTATGCATTTACTTCGGGTTGAAGAGGTTTTTGATGAACGGGAGGAATTCAGGGCTATCCCACTCCCTAGGTCACAGGATTCGTTGGTTCAGGTTGCCCGTGAGTATCCACGATCACGGGTGTGGCCAGATTTCTGGCCATTCGCGTTTGAGAGAGTTCTTCCTGTTCATCCAGGAGAACATCCAAGTGGAAACCGAGTTGGTGCCAAAATGCTTCGATTTGTCGTGGACGAATGTCGGTGGTGACCGCCGGAAAGCCTAATTGATCTGGAGAGAGCTTCTGACTAAAACATTCCAAAGACGGCATTCCTTCTTTACAAGGTCAACACCAGGTGTCCCAAAAATTCAAGATGAGAACTCGTCCTTCCAATGCATTCAAATGAATTGTTGCGCCCTGCAAGGTGCTGAGCTGGAAAGACGGGAGGGATTGACCGGTATCGAATTGGCTAAGAAGGATCGGGGTGGATGAAGGATTTCCCAAAACCACGGCAATTCCCAGGACTCCTGAAGCCTGCAGAGAAAGCGGTGTCATGGATTTTGGTGTAACTGGGCCGTCTGCGAGATGGGAAAAGAAAGACGCTGGACCACCGTACTCCATCCCGGGAAGGCCACTTGCTCCGACCAGGCAATGACGGCTTGTCCCTGGTCATTTAATGCCACGGACGGACTCTTGGCTTTTTTCTCATTCAACTTTTTCGGGGTACTGAATGTCTGTCCTCGGTCGAGGGAATAGGTGAACACGACTTCCCGCCGCACCGGAGATTGCTCCTCCCAGGATACGAGTAGATGGCCTTCTCGATTCACCGCCAGTTGAGGATGGTCCGGAAACGTCCCTTTGGACATGTTCAACGCACGTCGAGGTGTGAAGGTTTTTCCCTGATCATCGGAATAGGCTAGATACACACCGGGAGTATCATCAGGGCCTTCCGTATACCAGGTGACATAGAGGCGCCCTTGCTGATCGACCCCCATGGTGGCGGGACGATGGGGACACCCCTCGTAGACCCATTGATCATTGCCCACGATGACCGGCGCAGAAAACGATTTCCCGTTATCGGTGGAACGAGACACCACCGTTTCCCTGACCGCACCGGCCAAGACCTTGCGCCAGGCAAGGTAGACAGTGCCATCAGAGGCAGTAGTCATATGGGTCCGGCAGCAGACACAACTGGACTCGTCAATTTTCAGGTTTGGTGAAAGGGTTTTGCCCTGGTCTTGGGAAAAGACCGTATAGGTGGCCGGATCTTTCTTCCCTTCCCGGGCATCAAGCCAAGCGATATGGACGGAACCATTTGGACTGACGGTCAAATAATCAAAGGAATGTCCGGTGACGGCGTCGTCATCGTTAACTCGAACAGGAGGAAGAAAGGTGTTCCCCCCATCAAGTGACCGGCTCAGGAGAAGAAGATTGGTAAATAATTTACCGTCGGCCTTGGGGTGAGGTGTTGTCCAGGTAATGTACACATCGTTTTTGAGGCCTAACGCCAAGGCTGGTGGTTCGTGGAGGGAAGTGGCGGGAGGACTGGATGGATTGACTCTGATGGGTTTTGGGTACTGTTCCTGTTGAGGTGGGACCTTGAGATAAAAGACTCCTCGATCTTCCTGCTTTTCTCCGCCCCAGGCGAGGTGAAGGGTCCCGTCTTTATCCAGTTGGGCGGCTGGGCCGGTGGTTTGCATGCCTTGATGGTCGATGATGTGTTTAGCCCCGTCCTGAACCATCGAAGCAGATGGCTCCGCCCCGAGGACTCCGGATATTTCACCTCCCAGGCCCATAGAGAGGACTAGAGAAATGGCTCTAAAAAGTACAGGTCTTATCATGGGTGCCTCCACGGATATTCGAATGTAGGAAGAAGAATAACGTTCATCATTCCTAAATGTGAGAGTGTGTAGTTTTACCAGAAGGGTGAAAGCCTACGCTACTTTAAGGATGTGGAGTGTGCGTCTTAACCGCACCGGATGCATATCGATACTACAGTTTTTTTGTTAAATGAAAAAAATCGAACCATTCAACCAATATTTCTGGAAAAGTCACAGAGTGAGGAACTTCAGACTTATTTCTCAAGCCCCAGCCAACGGGGAAGTAGAGGAACCCGGCGAATGAGCAGTTTTTCAATAAGCAGTATCACTATCAGGGAAGCGGCAAACAGGGGAAGGTAGAAACAGAAGAACAGGAGAAACATTACGAATCCGAAGGAAAATGTTTGGGTTTGGGGTAGGGGAGGTACACCCAGTACTCCGGAAGGGCGACGACGCCACCACATGAGAATGCCGCTTGTCACCACCATGAGGAGACCCACCGCAGTTAATACCCCCAATATCACATTGGGCCAACCAAACAGTTGCCCCTCATGAGCCGCCACTCCAAAGCCGATGATCCGGTCTAAAAAGTGACGGTCCTCGAAGTTTTCCCGTTTCAGAATCGCGCCGGTCGTGGCATCCAACAAGACTTTGACTCGTTGTGGACGGTTCTGAGTGTCTGACTTGGCAGTCCAATACCCTTGGGCGCGAGCCGGAGGGATAATGAAGACCGGATGGGGGAGATGATGGGCGCGAACAACAGGCAACACGATATCGATCGGAGAATAGTCCAACGGAATGTCCACTGGGCGAGGGGGAAGGAGTATACGGCCGGTATGGGCGAGATGTTCCCCTGAAAGATCCTGTGGCGTATTCTGGGAAGTTGCCCCGACCGTCCAATCCTGTTCGACGACAGCGGTTCCGGTCAATCGACGAATCTCTTTGAAATATTCACCCCAGACTTTGGCCCAAGGCAGTCCGGTAACAAGCAAAAACAACACAAAAATGGAGATCCAGAAACCTGTGACGGCATGAAGATCCCGCCAGAATCCGCGCGAGCCACGGTTCAATCGTGGATACACGATTCCACCACACCCTTCTTGACCACGCGGCCACCACAGATACAGTCCGGTGACGATCATGATAATGGCCCAGGAGGCAGCCAATTCCACAAAGATAGAGCCGAGATTGCCCATCAGCAATTCTCCATGAAAGTGAAACACCATCCTGGTAAACCGGTCCTCCTCGGGAATGGTCTTCAAAATGTCTAAGGTTTCGGGGTGTACATACACACGAATGCGTTCATCCCGATATTTCACAATGATCCGGGTCGCGTCATCTTGATCCTTCGGCAGTTCATACGCGGATAGCGTAGAACCCGGGACGGCGTGAAGGGCAGCCTGTATTTGGGCCTGTGCAGTCGCGTGGGGTCCCGTGAGAGAAAGGCGATCATAGGGCCGGTCGAGCCAGGCATTAATCTGGGGTGTGAATAAATACATCCCCCCGCTGATTGCCAACAATACGATAAAAGGAACACAAAATAAGCCGGCATAGAAATGCCATCGCCAGACCGTCGGGTAATCGGGCCATGAGAGAGTTGTCGTTTCTTTATCTAACAATGACATAACAATGTGGCAGAGTGATGCAAAACCGTTTCGGGAAAAATTGGCTCAATTCCAGGTCCCACAAGGATTGACCCAGAGGTCGAGTATCATGGAGAGAAAAAAGAATATCCATTTATGAATTTTGGAATAAATAGTCAGGGTGAAGGCCAAGGAGGTTGCAAGTCCAAATGCCTTCACCCTGAGATGGAGCGGGGTGGGTCAGGGAGGAGTCACGCCGCTCCGATTGATGCTGGAAGAGCGCAATGAATTTTTAGCAACAAAAACAGATATACCCGACTTACGACTTCTGATCTACGGACGTGTGCCGATGCTTGCTACATTGAGGCGGTTCAATGGCCGTATGCTTGGAGATCATGGCTTCCCTGCATGGTGCAGTTTTTTAACCCTCTACCGGAGTTCTGGAATGAGTGGAAGCAGGAAGGGAACAAATAAGAGAAACCAAGAGGTTTCTGAGTTTCTGAAAGGCGCGGCTGGACCTTCTATTCCTGCCAGTTGAAACCGGAGGCCCGTGCCAGTTCTTGCGGGGTCTTGAGGCCGGTTAACCGGCGTTCGCCGATAATCCACGTGGGGTAGCTTTTAATGTCAGCCTTGACGCAGGGAGCGGTGAGAGCGCTTCCTCGTCCTCCAGAACTACATTCCACGTAAGGAAGCCGTTTGGCGGACGAAAGAAATTCGGCTTTTTGTTCCTGGCAGCGTGGGCACCAATAGGCACCGTAAAACTTGGCACCGGTTTCATTGAGGTGGATGGCTAAGGCTTGAAGTTGGGGATCTTCCGGGCCGGCGGCTGCGTCGAATACCCCGCTATAATGCACATGAAGTCCGCCGACGATGACAACGCCGATCACGGCTGCCTCTTTCAGTGATTTCGTCCAATCGGGAGGCCGTCGAGCGAGAGCCAGACCAAGGATTGTCGTGATGATGGCAAATGACGTCAGGCAATATGGACAAGTGGCTTCGATCTCCACGACCGAGACGATGGTCAAGTAGGCGCTGACCGCGAACCCGCTCATGGCCACGTAAATCAACACCGATCCACTACCGGGCTTGCCACGGCCGGACCACGCCAACCCCGCGATCACCACATAGGTCACGAAGCCCCACAAGGCCATGGGGATTCCCAAAAAGGTGGCCCATCGGCTGCTCTGTACGATGTCACAGCCGGAACCCTCGCTACAATATGCCGGGTGAACCTCAAACGAGGCTGTATAGGTCAGGTAAGCGGTTAACATCAGTCCGGCACCGGCCAGGATGATGATGAGAAGGTCGAGTACGGCTTTCGAACCTGAGAACAGGGAAGACGGAGCTTTCGATGTCTTTCTTGCTGTTTCAGGGCCGACTGATTGTGGCTGTCGTTTGGATTTTGCCATTGCGGGACTCGTGAATGAGTTTATCATGGGCTTCTTGCCATTGAAATCCCGACAATGTATCAAATTCTCCTGACCGTAGCGGAGATTTTTGAGGGTCAACACTTCAAAAGGCTTATGTTGCTTCAAGGTCTGAGATAAGGGAGCGATCTTGAGGCTCCACGCCGTCGCTATTTACCGCGAGATGTGAAGAATTAATTAGAGGGTGAGTTTTAATTTGTGAGAGAGGAGC
>JBATLR010000464.1:0-32518 GCA_049289415.1 Nitrospirales bacterium | reverse complement strand
TCCCAGTAGGCAGGGGCCGGATGCCCCGTGGTCTTCATAAAATCCTTGTAATCTTTGTTGGACACCTCATACGTATCGATATAATAGGCATCGAGAACCACATTATGAGGTTTCTCATCTTGATGGTCATTGCTGCCCATAACAAACTCTCCTCTGGGTACGAGCACCATGTTTTCGGGGCTTGCGCTCAGGGCAGGGGCCGTGATGAGGAGAAGTGAGGTGAGCATGGTGCCACCGATGGTCCGATGAAATTTCTTCATAGAAGAATTTCCCTGAAACGGTAAATGAGTGAATGAGGAACTCTGTTGTAGATTCATGACGTTAACCCTCCGGTTAATTGTTGGAGTGATGGTGAAACAGACGCCGATTTTTCAAGATCGTGGCATCGAAGAGATCTCCGCATTGCAGACATTTCCATACGGGGATCTGGAATTCAGAGGTTCCCTGATCGGGTGAGATACAAAAGCTACTCACCAAGAACCCCCCGCAGCGCGAACAGTTATTTGAAAATTTCCCAGCGATCTCATTGTCTCTCCTTCCCGTTTGCTGGCTTGAGTGTTGTTTGGTGAGTGTCATTGTAGTTCCTCCGTCTTAAATTAAAAGTGGGTAAAATTTTTAATAAATAATGTTTGTCTAATGTATGTTCATAGTTATAGCAATACGTTTAATGTTTGTCAATAGTTTTGTAATTGATTATTTGACATACATTATACACATTGATAAAAATACCTAATGCCAATGTATAGAATTAATCGTTTTTCAAAGCTTACCGGCCTTTCTCCTCATGTCATACGAGCCTGGGAACGGCGGCATGGATTGGTGAACCCTGTTCGAGGAGATAATCGGTATCGCCTGTATACGGATGACGATGTGATGTTGTTTCGATATCTCAAGTCTCAAGTAGACCAGGGGTTGTCGATTGGTGAATTGTCCGTGCAGGGGCTTGAGAATCTACGGGAACAGGCTCAGCGGGTATTTGTGGAAACCTACCGTGAGCCACCACCGTCCGAACGGTTAGTTCTCGAGTTATCACAGGCACTAGAGGAGAATGATCGAGCGGGTTTTGAACGTAAATTGAATGGTGCATTGGCCGTAATTCCTTTTGAGGAAGCATTGCATCGTTTTTTGCTCCCGTTACAAGAACAGGTGGGTCAATTGTGGCACCATGGGCGGATTGGCGTCGGCCAAGAACATTATGCCTCCAATCAAGTCAAACAAAAAATTTTTTCGGCCTTGAACCAGTTTCAAACATCAGATGAGGGGCCTGTGGTGGTGATTGCCTGTCCTTCGAATGAATGGCATGAAGTCGCGGCAATGACGGCAGCCTATGTCTGCCGGGCAAGGGGTTGTCGAGTGCATTATTTGGGAGCCAATTTGCCCATTCCTGAATTGGCTGCCTATTGTGACCGGAACCGTCCGACCTGTGTGTTGATTTCCGTGACAATCATGGGGTCTTCGGATGAAGCCCGCGCCTTGGCTCAAGAAGTCGCTGGTAAGATTATCCCTCTTTCTCCAGTGGGGGTAGGGGGACAAGGAGTTCAGGCACATGCTGAAGTATTTTTGCATGAAAACATTATCGTCTTTCAGGACTTAACTGCTCTTGATCGGTTTGTGTTTTCCCTCAAGCACTAAACCCTGTTTGGTCTCGTAGTTTCAGAAAAAAGGTTTATATAATTCAATCAGTTTTCAATCATCCTTCCTCCATTCGTTTTTGAGAACTTTTCCCCTTCCTATATTCCCTGTTTCATATTTTTGAAAGCTCTGATATGGTGCTTTTTCCCATCATTCAGAGGCGATGGCCTTCGAACGTCATGTTCAGCAATGTAGACTTTCACTTTCAAATGAAGAGCACGTGGCCTGAGATAATTTGACGACTTGAGGGAGACTGGGTCTCATGGAAAACGACTTGTATCAAATCATCTATGCCAGTGCAGCAACGCGGCCAATTGAAGAAGATGAATTGCTTGTGATGTTGAAACACGCACGAGAAAAAAACAAGCAACTTGGAATCACGGGCATGTTACTGCATTGCGATGGATCGTTTATTCAAGCCCTTGAAGGACCCAAGGACCAGGTGATGGATATGCTTGGTATCATTCGGCAGGATTCCCGCCACAGCCGCATTGCGGTGTTATTTGAAGGACCGATCCAAAGCCGGAGTTTTTCCCAATGGTCCATGGGATTCAACAGACCCTCCAAGGAAAAACTGGCCAGGAGCGAGGGGTATACGCCCTACCTTGATCTAGGCGATGATGCTCAGGCCATTAACAATTACTCCAGTGTGGCCCTAAAGTTAATTGGGGCGTTTCGTGAACTATCTGATAAAAATCGTCAGCCATGAAGGGATAGCTCCCAGACCTCTTATACCTTCTTTCGGCAAATAGACAACCCCGTAGCCACTTCGATAACACTCCCGTGAACTGACGTTTTCCAGCCAACATCACAAGTGCTGCTTCGTCTGGTGCGAATGACTCTCATGCGACGATGTCGTTGCTTTTCATTTAACAAAGTCAGGTTCGTGAACTGTTGGCGACTATTTTTGCCGAATTGGAATGGGTGTTTTTTTATCATGCCCATGGCGTAGTGTGATCCAAATAGGAGAGCAGGTCTCGAAGTGAAATTTTTAGTGTTCCAGGTTAGGGTGAGGCCCAATGCGGGCAAGTTGGGCTGTATGGGTGACCCATGTTCTCACGATCGGTCTGGGTTAGACATCAAGAAATTGAGCCAATGCCCGAAAGAACAGTATGCGACCCCCGATCATCTCCTCTGTTGATACCGCATCACAGGCTTCAACTCTTTTGAACCCCTGGTGGGGGGCATGGTCGGCGTTCCTCATCGTCGGATGTTTCTATGTGGTTCAGGCTCTTGGGATTTTCATGGTTTCGGTTGTGGGGGGTGTCCTCGTGGACTTGGCCGGGGGAATAGGAATAGCAAGGCGATTGGGCACCTTATCCCCCTATATGGAAATTTGGGTACTTCCCCTGTCCCTATGTGTGGGGACGATGGGAGGGATAGTGGTTTCGATACAAGTGGCGACACATCGAGCGACCCCATCCATGGATGCAGTCTGGTTCTGGAAACTTCTTGGGAAATCCTATGATTTCCGGAGTCTATGGCGATTTTCGTTGCTGGGGTTAGGCTTAGCTTTAGGATTTGTTGCATGCACTAAATACGGTGCGCTTCCCTCGGACGACCTTCCTCAACCGCTCTTTGATGCCATGATCAGTGCGCCCCTTCCGTTACAGGTTGGGTGGGCTTTGATGTTTATTGGTTTGTTTCCTATTGTAGAAGAGGTGCTCTTCCGAGGATTTCTGTTTACCGGATTGTCGCAATCCTGGGGACCGAGTCTGGCCGGTTTAATGACCACGATGATCTTTGTTGGGGTGCATATGCCAAAAGTGCTTGAGTATTGGCCGGCGCTATTGGCCGTTTCGCTGATTGGTTCGCTGACTGTCCTGATACGCATTCGAACCGGAACTCTTGCACCAGGAATCGCTCTCCATAGCACCTATAACGGCGTTTTAGTCACTGCGGCCTTCTTTACGCACACCACTTCCTAGGGCAGCCGGTTTGCGTGGGTACTGTGTCATGACAAGTTTCCTTAACCGATTGAATAGGTCTTTAGCCCTGATTGACAGGGACTGACATGTCTGTTAATTATTTTAAAAGCAACAATGAAGTTGCTGTTCATTCTGCAAAGATATGTTGGTGGACAATGGGCGTCCAATTCCTTAGAGGGGATTGGGCGTTTTTTTTTAGTCGAATGCGAAAAATGGGTGATGGGTCGAGGGAACTGACATTTTGAATCGACAATCTTTTCAAACGAATGGTTTAGCCATTAGGTAAGAAAAAGAATTCATACTCCATCATTCGAGGAGCGAACGGTGGGGAAGGTGGCAAAGGCGCCACTGCTCGGGCAAGGCGGAAGAAACCGACCGTAGCTCAGGCAGGTGGCGCTTTTTTTGTTGGACAACTGAACAACTTGGTAAGGAGAACGTCATGCATACGGTGGATGTCGAACGGATGGTTCAACTGGCAGAGAGGAAAGTGGAGTACCTCCGAAGCAATCCCATCGGATACCTCGTCTTATCCGCCCTGGCCGGCATTTATCTCGGGTTTGGGATTTGCTTGATTTTTAGTGTCGGAGCTCCATTTTGGGCCGGAGGTTCTGCCGGGTTGAAACTCGTGATGGGCGTGTCATTTGGCATTGCGCTGACGCTCGTCATCTTTGCGGGATCGGAGCTATTTACCGGAAACAATATGGTGTGTGCCCTTGGTGCTCTGGCCAAGGCCATCACCATGAAAGAGGTCGGACTGATTTTTTTCTGGTCGTTTGCAGGCAATCTCGCCGGATCATTGGGGTTGGCCTGGTTGGTCGCGTATTCAGGCGTGGTGGGAAAGGCGCCGCAAAGCGATCTATTGCTGAACGTGGCATCCCTCAAAATGAATCTACCGATGGGGGAGCTGTTTATTCGCGGGATTCTTTGCAACTGGCTTGTGTGTTTAGCTGTATGGTCGGCTGCCCGTACGACCAATGATGCCGCCAAGATCATGCTGATTTTTTGGTGCCTCTTCGCGTTCATCGGAAGCGGGTTTGAACACAGCATTGCGAATCAATCGCTACTGGGAATCGCGTTATTTCTTCCACATGGTCCGGATGTTTCCTGGGCCGGGTTTTTCTGGAATCAGATGTGGGTGGTTTCCGGAAATATCGTCGGTGGGGTCGTGTTTATGGGAGGTGCCTATTGGATCATCAGTCCTGTGCGTGGGTGGATCAAGAAAGCAGAAAGGGTCGTGGAAGGTGTGGCATCTGAACCGTCACGGCCGATCCATCTTCCAGTGGAGGGGAAATTATTGCCTCAGCCCCTAGCTGTGGGTCGGAGAAATTAGGAAATACCACGGATGGTTGATGGAATCGTGAAAGGAACGGGAAGGGATTCTGATGAATAAGATTGAGGTGCTCAAGGGGGAAAAAGACGGCTTGGACATCAAAGAGGATATTGCCCGATATGCCGAATTGGGGTGGGAGGCGATCCCGGATGAAGATATTCAACGGCTGAAATGGTATGGATTATTTTTGCGAAATCCCACGCCGGGATACTTCATGATTCGTGTGCGGATTCCAGGAGGAAGAACCACGTCGGTCCAGATGCGCACATTGGCGCACCTCGCGAACACCTTTGGGAACGGCGTGTTGGATCTGACAACCCGTCAGCAGTTTCAGTTACGGCATATAAAGATAGAGCATGTACCGGAAGTGTTTCGTCAAATGGAAGAGGCGGGCTTGTGCTCGTTGCAAACCGGCATGGACAACGTCCGCAACATCATGACTTGCCCGGTGGCCGGGTTGACGACCCAGGAACAACTGGACGCTACAGATCTGGTGAAGCGGCTCACAGAAGAGCTGGTAGGACATCGGGCCTATTCGAATCTCCCTCGAAAGTTCAACATGGGGATTACCGGCTGCCTCGACAATTGTTTACATCTTGAAACACAAGATCTGGCTCTGGTGCCGGCGACGGTCGAGGGGGAGGGCAGCGCGATCAACGGATTTAATCTGTTGGCCGGAGGCAAACTTGGATCCGGCGGGTACCGCATTGCCACCCCACTCGACGTGTTCGTGAATCCCCGGGAAGTCGTGGCGGTGACCGGAGCCATCCTTCGCGTCTTTCGGAATCATGGATGCCGGGAATCCCGCACCACTGCCAGACTGGCTTTTTTGTTAGATGACTGGGGCGAAGAACGGTTTCGTCTGGAAGTCCAGCGGGAAGTAGGATGGGAATTGTCACGAGCGGGGACCGATGTCCGGAAGTCGTCAGTCAACGATCATATGGGTGTCTATCGGCAAAAGCAGTCAGGCTTGAACTATGTGGGGCTCAAAATTCCCGTCGGCCGGATTCAGGCGGATGATTTACACGGAATAGCGGGTCTGGCTGATACCTATGGCACGGGGGAACTCCGCCTGGCAGCCAATCAAGCGGTCATCATGCCCAATGTTTCGGACCGCGTGTTGGGAGATCTGACGGAGGAGCCTTTATTGCAACGCTTTGTGTACAATCCCACCCCGGTACAAAAGGGCCTGGTCAGTTGCGTGGGGAGCGACTACTGTAATCTCGCAGTCATTGAATCCAAAAGTCGGGCGGTGGAAACCGCCAAACGAATTGAAACGATGATCGGTACGGAGATGAAGCCCATCACCATGCACTGGTCGGGATGTCCGGCAGGCTGCGGCAATCATCTCGTGGCTGATGTGGGTTTGTTAGGGAAAAAGATTAAAGTCAAAGGTCAGATCGTGGAGGCTGTGGATATTTTTGTCGGTGGCCGTTCCGGCCCCGATCCCAAACCGGCCATCAAGTTATTGGAAGATGTCCCGTGCGATACCCTGGCGGAGGTCCTAAGCGGAATTCTTCCGTACCATTCTCGGGAGAAAATGCACCGTACAAAGGCAAAAGCCATAAGTAAGCGTAGCGTATCTCGGCGGGCTATTGATCCAGAAAAGACAACCAGTGGAAGGAACGAAGCCGCGGCTACATTACTTACCTCACCAAGTATGAATTAAGCCCCAACCTGTTTGGAAATCTCTGCCATCTATTAGGTAGACGTACCACGGTCTCAAAGTTATTCTGATATTATGTCCACATCACCTGCCTTTAGAATGGAATGATTAAGCTTCTTGCCAAACTACTTCGTGTTCTAAATTCTGAAACCGATCCTGGCCAGATCTCCCTGGGATTGTGCTTTGCGATGATCGCAGGTCTCACCCCACTTGTGAGCTTGCACAATCTCTTTGTGGTCCTGCTGGTATTGGTTCTGCGTGTGAATTTATCGGCTTTTCTGTTGGGGTTGGCGTTGTTTACGGGTATTGCCTATCTGCTTGATCCACTTTTTCACCTTCTTGGTTTGACTGTTCTGACCGCTCCGCCCCTGGCAGATGTTTGGACCTCCCTCTATCAATCGATGTGGTGGCGACTGGAGCATTTCAATAATTCCATTGTGATGGGCAGCCTGATATTTTCTATTGCTATGTTTGTTCCTGTTCTTCTGCTTTCGAACCTCCTGATACGTCGCTATCGCCAACATGTCATGGCCTGGGTTCAGAAAACACGGATCATGCAAATGTTTAAAGCCAGCAAGTTGTATCAGACCTATGAGACTCTTTCGTCATGGAGACCAGGCTGATGACGAAATGGATTCGGTGGTGGGGGCTTGGGGCGTTTGTGGTGTTTGCGGCCATTGTGGGCTGTGTGTGGATATTTTTTGTGGATGGATGGGTGAAAGGTGCAATTGAAAGTGCGGGAACTAAAGCTGTGGGAGCCAAGGTGGAGGTAGGTGCGGCCGATCTCAGCCTGTTTCCGGCAGGACTCTCCTTGACGGGACTGCAAGTGACAAATCCCAAGATGCCGATGACGAATGCGGTGGAAGTGGCCACGGTCACGATGAGTCTAGACGGACTGAATCTGTTTCGGAGAAAGTTCATTGTTGAGGAAATGACTGTGGACGGGGTTCGACTGGATACTCCCAGAACCACTTCCGGCGCCGTTCAGCCGGTCTCAGGTGTGTCTCCTGAAGAAGAGTCCGGAATGTTTTCTCTTACTCTTCCGGCTCTAGAAGTGCCTGACGTGAAAGAAATTTTAGAGAACGAAGATCTGGAAACTCTCCGGTTGATTGAAGCGCTGAAGTTTGATCTGCAGCAGGAGCAAGAGGCGTGGGAATCACGACTTAAGAATTTACCGGGAAAGGCTCAACTCGCCCAATGTGAGGAACGCGTAAAAAAATTAAAAAAAGCGGGCAAGGGGGGATTGGAGGGTTTGCTGGGTGGGGTTGGCGAAGTGCAAGCGTTGAAGCAGGATATTGAACAGGAAATTGAATCTCTCACAGGCGCCAAAAAGGAATTTGAAAATACTGTGGCGTTGTTACGTACTCGGTTGAAGCAGATTCAAACCGCACCACAAGGGGATATTCAACACCTCAAGGCCAAATATAATTTGTCTCCGCAAGGATTGGCCAATATGAGCCAAACGCTATTAGGGCCTCAGATTGGATCGTGGGTTCACCAGGGGGCGGCTTGGTATGAGCGAGCGAAGCCGCTTCTGGAAGGAGTAAGGACGGTGGGAGGGGAGGAAGGTCCTCAGGTGCACAAGCCTTTGCGGGGGAAGGGCCTGGATGTGCATTTCAAGGAAGCGCATCCGCTCCCGGACTTTCTGATTCGTTTGACGAAGGTATCGGTCGGTTTAGACCTCGGGGATTTGGCGGGGACTGTTCACAATATCACCACCGATCAACCGACTTTGGGACAACCCACGACATTCGCCTTTTCCGGGGACCGGTTGAAAGGGGTCCAATCTGTTTCATTGGAAGGGGCTCTCAACCACGTGCAGCCGGCCGATTCCAAGGATCAGTTGACGGTGCAGGCGAAAGGGTATGAACTAGCCAATCTCGCATTGTCCAACGATGCCAAATGGCCGGTTACCCTGACGAGCGGGATGAGCGATATCAATGTGAACACGGAACTCAAGGGCCAGGCCTTGACGGTTCATGGCGCCGGGAATCTTCGTGGCCTTCACCTGTCCGCAGGAACGGAGGATGATCCCAATCCTTTGACCAAAGCCCTCAGCTCTGCCGTGACTGGTATTTCCCAATTGTCTCTTCAGGCCGATGTGACGGGGACATTGGAGCAACCTGATGTCACGATATCCTCCGACTTGGATCGTATTCTTCAGGATGCGGCTGGCAAGATGGTGAATGAATTGGCTGCGAAGTTTGGTGCTGAGCTTCAATCGGCCATCTCGGCGAAGATTGCAGAGCCGATGCAACAACTCAAGAATAATTTGTCCGGGTTTGAACGCATGGCCGGTGAGTTGACGGAGCGGGTCATGCAGCATAATGACGTGCTCAACCGTCTCTTGGAAAAAAGTCTTCCCAAGAAAGGTCTAAAGGATCTTCCCGGCGGATTCAAACTTCCGTTTTAACTGTGACCTCAAATGTGTATTATATTTCACAAAGCTTGTTGTAGGCGTCCAAGGCTGCAACCTTGTAGCATTCCGCTAGCGTTGGATAATTGAAGACTGTCGTGAGGAAGTATTCGAGCCCCCGTTCGGTATGAAGGATGGCCTGTCCGATGTGAATCAGCTCGGTGGCTCCCGTCCCGATCACATGCACACCTAATAGTCGGTGATCGTTTCGATGGAATAACAGTTTCAACATGCCGTTTGGATCTCCCATGATTGTGCCCCTTGCGATTTCGCGGTAACGGGCGACTCCCACCTCATACGGAACTTTTTCGAGCGTCAGTTGCTCCTCCGTAGCTCCCACCATAGAAATTTCCGGAATGGCATAAATACCAACAGGAAACAGGCTCGTCATCGGTTTGGCTTCCATGTCGAAGGCATAGCAGGCCGCTAAACGGCCTTGCTCGGAAGATGTGGCCGCCAGGCTTGGAAAGCCGATGACATCGCCTGCGGCCAGAATATGCGGGACAGTCGTGCGATAGTGCGAATCGACTTGCAGGCGGCCACGGGCATCCACGGTCAATCCGGCTTTCTCAAGTTGAAGTGTCGATGTGGCTCCCGTTCGTCCGACGGAATAGAGGACCAGGCCTGAGACCAGTCGTTTTCCGGAGGCCAAATGAATCACCACTTTTCGGGATGGTGTGCTCGCGATTTCTAATTTTTCGACAGTTTCACCCAGGCGAAAAGTAACCTGGTGATTCCGCATCTGATAAATGAGTTCATCGACGATTTCGCCATCCAGAAATTCCAATGGTCGGATTCGGGAATCCACAAGGGTGACTTCGACGCCAAGTGCTCCTAACATAGAGGCATATTCAATGCCGATGATCCCGGCTCCAACTACGGTCATGGTTCGTGGAAGCTGTTGCAGATGGATGATGCTATCACTATCGAGAATATATTGGCCGTCAATGGCAATGTTGGGAGGAGGCGTTGGGATGGTTCCCACGGCAATCAGAATGTGCTCGCTCGACAGGGTTTGTGAGTGTTGGTCGGTGTGAACCAATAGAGTGTGAGGATCCACAAAGGAGGCTTCTCCCTGTAAGAATTCCACGTCGTTTCTTCGTAATTGATCGTTGATCACCTCACCTTCGATGCGAATGACTTCTGCCACGCGAGTGATAAGTTGCTCGGCCGTGGGTTTGCGTATGGACTCCGGTAAACGACCCCAATGTTGATGGGGTCCGGTAAAGGACAAGACGGCTTCCCGAAAAGTTTTACTGGGAATGGTTCCGGTCTCTAAACAGGCACCGCCGCCGACACGCTTCTTTTCAATAACCGCCACGCGTTTTCCTACTTTGGCTGCTTGAATGGCCGCGCGTTGTCCAGCTGGTCCGCTTCCGATACAAATCAGGTCGTATTGAAATGGTGAGGGTGTCGTGATCTGGGAACTCATGATGATAGAACGAAGGAGGATGCCATCACAGGTGATCGCTCAGAGCATAGCGTGGCAAAAGAGAGAAGTACAGGTCAAGCTACTTCTGGATCCTATAGCCGCATGCTTGCTGCTGGGGTTGATAAGACTGTCTGATGAGTCTGTCAGCCCGTGAATGCCTTGATGGCGGGCGGAAATCTGGTTGCAAAGGGGAAATAATTTCAGGAGTGTGTACTGGCTGTCCATCTTGCTTGCTCTTTACTTACTTTTTCCGGAATGTCGAGGAAAATCTTTGTGAGATGGGAACAGGCGACGCTCAAGGTTTGGGGCCTCGTGTGAGTGTATGGATGATGATTTCGGGAAAGCAGAACAGCCGAATGGGAAACAGAGAGGTGCCGACTCCTCGAGAGGTGTATCCGCGCATGGAATGGTATTGCCATGGGCCTGCCTTGTAGGCCCTGGGGCAGCGGCAATGGGTAATGATGGGTTGGCTTCCTGGAAGACAGATTTGGCCTCCGTGTGAGTGGCCGCAGAGGTACAGATCCATTCCGGCAGTCGAGGCCTCAGGAATAATCTCCGGGGAATGCACTAAGAGAATTCGTACGGCGGAGGTGGGCGCGAGGCGTATGGCTTTCTCCAGGTCACCGGTTTCGTAATAATGGACATCATCCAATCCCAGGAGCCAAATCGCATCCGATCCCTTTTGCAGGGATTGAGCTTCATTGAGCAGCATGCGGATTCCGCACCGCTCAAGTCCAGGAACCATTTCCAGCCAATCGTGATTGCCCAAAATGCCCGTGACGCCATAGGGAGCATGGATCGTGCTGACCAATGACTCCATGAGTGTCAGGGTCTTGTCATAATGGCCATATGTGAGAAAGCGAAAATCGCCGGTCATGACGCACAGGTCGTATCGCAAGGTGGACAGAGCTGTCTGAAGCGCTTGGCCTTTGTCGATCATCCCTTCGATATGAAGATCTGACAAATGCAGAATTCGAAATCCATCAAAGGATTCGGGCAGGTGAGGAATCGGGACGGTGTGCTCGACAATTCGATACTGTGACGTATTCTTGACAGCCAGCGGCCAAAGGCCGGTCGTTTTTAAGAGTGTTTTGATGAGCCAGGCAATGGCTGGAAATTCCTCCATATGAATGTGGAGGTGATAGCCTTTTAACAGGAGGGCCGAATAGTGGGCCTGCATTTCCATGCGTTGGCCTGCATGATCAGGACCGATACGGTCCACTAATTTGGCAAAGGCTTCTTGGTCGTGATGTTGGGTCATGTGCTTGTCAGTCAAGTGGGATCAGAGTTAGCATGGTCATTATGCAACGATTAGATCTCATGAATCCTGGGTTGCCCGATATCCAATTTGTCCTCATGGTATTGGCATTATGTACGTCAGATCTCGAAACGATGAATGCCCCACATTCTGTGAGAGAGACGGTCTTCAATCGGTGTTGGGCATTAATGCATGAAAGCCCTCCGCCTGTGAAGACACAAGAGCGGGTCCTGGATTTGACCATGAGTGATGAAATCACTCTGGAGGCCTTGGTCCATATTATCCGACAGACCTTCGAGGAGCATGGTTTTGTTGAATTGACCTGGGATCATCCACCAAGTGAACCGACACGAGAATCGACTCCGGAAGCCCGTCCTTTAGTCGAGCGGTTAGAACAGTGGGAACCTCCTCCAGACAATTTGAACCCTCCAGCATCTTCATCTAACTAATCCTCTATCCTGACGGTCGAAGATTTCTTTGGCCGGTTCCCCGCCCTGATAGATGGAGATCCTCCCTGTTCAGCGAAGGATCATCCTTTCGGCTCTGGTGCGCATTAAATGGTGGCAGTTGCCTGGAGCACAAAAATAATGGGACTGCGAAACGTGAATCTCGTGATACCTAATGGTGGGGGTATGAACAACCGCCTGGAGAACGGGCGAACAACTCAAAAGGAAATTATCCTGTGGGGTCTTGGTCGCTTAAAACCGGTTGCCGGCTTTCTGCAGGTCACGAGTTGACCGTTTTCACCTGTTTGGGCGCGGTCTGAGAAGAGCCAAAGGCACCCAGACTCCGGAATTTAGCCTCTCGCTGCTTTCGGAGTGCTGCGGGCGACAATTTCTGTAATTGCAAGAAATGCGAGTCGAGTGCCTGGGAGACCCGGTCGGCCATGAGTTTCGGATCGCGATGGGCTCCTCCCATGGGTTCAGGAATAACCTCTTCGATGATATTGAGTTTGCGTAACTCCGGTCCCGTCATTCGTAAGGCCGTCGCGGCATCGGCGGATTTTGAGGCGTCTCCCCACAAAATAGCGGCGCAGCCTTCTGGGGAAATCACCGAATAAATGGCATGTTCGAGCATCAGAACCCGATCTGCCACACCTAAGGCCAAGGCGCCACCACTGCCGCCTTCTCCTGTGACCACGGCAAGGATCGGCACTTGTAATCTGGACATTTCCAGTAAATTTCTGGCAATGGCTTCGGCTTGGCCGCGCTGCTCCGCATCGACGCCGGGATATGCTCCTGGAGTATCGATAAAGGTAATGATTGGTCGGTTGAAGCGTTCCGCTAATTTCATGAGACGCAAGGCTTTTCGATAGCCCTCTGGTTTGGCCATACCAAAATTTCGGCGCATGCGTTCTTTTAAGGTCTTTCCCTTTTCATGACCGATAGCCATGATGGAGCGGCCCTTCCATGTGGCAAACCCTCCAATGATGGCCCGGTCGTCGCCGAACAGGCGATCACCATGGAGTTCCATAAAACCATCCGTCATGTGCTCCAGGTAATCAGATATCGAAGGGCGCTGTGGGTGCCTGGCGATTTGGCTATGTTGCCATGCGGAAAGATTGGCATAGATCTCACGTTCAAGGTTTGCCAGTTGTTCGGTCGATTTGACGATGGCCTCCTGAACCGAGACCTTTTTGGATTTTGATTTCACCAACTTGGCGATGCGTTCTTCAAGTTCCTTCAGGGGTTTTTCAAAGTCCAGGTATTCACGCACGGACAAGCTCCTTGGTAGAGGGAAATTATTGGAAGGTGACCGTGGATGTGCCGAGGAGATGTTCCACTTCTTCTAAAAACTCCGGTGACGGAGAAATGCCGATATCCGATAATCCTGACATGCTGGCCGTCAGATTAGGGTGCAAGTGAAACGCCAACGAAATAGGGGTCGGACCGCGATGGCGTTCGAATATGTCTTTTAAGTCTAGCAGATTGTGGGGGGAAACGTCCTGTTCGTGGACCTTGAGCGTCACATGCTTCACCGTTTCATTTTCCAATTGGGGGAGCGATTCGACTTTGGTGGCTTTGATACGGGCTCCATTATCCATCAGGTCCACGGTTCCGGTGATCCGAACCACCGATTCCGGCCCCAATAATTCCTCGTGTTGCTTAAAGGTTTCGGGGAAAATAATCGCTTCAACGGTTCCGTGCAAATCTTCCAATTGGGCATAAGCCATCCTGTGGCCTTTTTTCGTCGTCGTAATTTTGAGACTGGAAATGACCCCGCAGACTTTAACCTCTCGTCCGTCGCCGACGTCGCGAATGGTCTGGGTGGAGCAGGTAGAAAAATGAGTGATCCCAACGCTGTGGCGGTTGAGAGGATGCGCGGTGATATAAAAGCCGGTCAGCTCTCGTTCATATTTCAGTAAGTCATTCTGCGACCACTCGGGAATCTGTGGAATGACGAAACCAAAACCGTCTTGCTTGGGAGTTGCCGGCTCCGGAGCCAGTATTTCAAACAGACTGGTTTGCCCCTCCCGTTTGTTGCGTTGGACCGTCGAGGCATGGTCCAAGGCTTCATCCAGGACCTGAAACACACTGGCGCGTGTGAGACCCATGGAATCAAAGGCTCCGACCTTGATGAGTCCTTCCAGCACCCGTTTGTTGACCTTCTGCGAATCAATGCGGCAACAAAAATCAATAAAGGAGGAAAAGGGGCCTTCTCTGTCTCGTGATTCTAAAATCACGTCCACGGCGTTTCCGCCAACGTTCTTGATCGCCACTAACCCGAACCGGATACCCTCAGGTACGACACTAAAGTTTTTTAAGCTTTGGTTGGCATCGGGGGGCAGAATGTGTACCCCCAATTCACGGCATTCGGTAAAATAGCCAACCATCTTGTCGGTATTTCCCATTTCAGATGTCAGCAGGGCAGCCATAAATTCAGTGGGAAAATGGGCTTTCAGGTAAGCCGTTTGGTATGTCACCACCGCATAGGCAGCGGAGTGTGACTTGTTAAATCCGTAGCCTGCGAAAAAGGCCATTTGGTCAAATAATTTTTCGGAGAGTTTTTCCGAAATTCCCTTCCCTTTGGCACCCGAGACAAACAATTCCTTTTGTTTGGCCATTTCCTCATGTTTTTTCTTGCCCATCGCCCGGCGAAGTAAGTCGGCTTGCCCCAATGAAAATCCTGCCAACTGGTTGGCGACGGCCATGACCTGTTCCTGGTAGACGATCACCCCATAGGTTTCTTTGAGAATGGGTTCCAATTGCGGAGGGTCATAGACAATTTGGGAGGCGTCGCGTTTTCGCTTAATGAAATCGTCTACCATGCCGCTTTCTAAGGGGCCGGGACGATAGAGCGCAAGGATGGCGATCAGATCTTCAAACGTTTCCGGTTTGATTTTAACCAACAGGTTTCGCATGCCGGAACTTTCCAGTTGGAAAATTCCTGAAGTTTTTCCAGAGCTGAGCAGCTCAAACGTCTGGAGATCATTCAAGGGCAGATTGTTGATGTCCAATGGCGGCTCATCAGGATTTTGAGCATTGACCATCCGCACTGCGTCATGAATCATCGTTAGGGTTTTGAGCCCCAGAAAATCGAATTTCACCAACCCGACCTTTTCCAGATCGGTCATCGTGTATTGGGTCACGATTTCGTCGTTACTTGTTTTGTAGAGGGGCACATGATCCATGAGGGGTTTTTGGGAAATGACCACTCCCGCCGCATGAGTCGAGGCATGTCGTGCCAAGCCTTCCAAGGCCATGGCTGTGTCCATGAGTTCCTTCATTTTGACATCTTGATCGACAAGTTCCTGCAGGCGTGGTTCCTGTTTCAGGGCATCCTGGAGGGTGATGTTGAGTTGGGTGGGAACCAACTTCGCGACCCGGTCAACTTCGGCATAGGGGAAGTCCATTACTCTCCCCACATCCCGGATGGCCGCTTTGGCACCGAGTGTGCCAAACGTAATGATCTGGCACACATGCGCCTCTCCGTATTTCTCAATGACATAGTTGATCACTTCCCCACGGCGGTCCATGCAAAAGTCCATGTCGATATCCGGCATGGTGACACGTTCGGGGTTGAGGAAGCGCTCAAAGAGCAGGTTGTAGGTGAGGGGATCGAGATCCGTAATTCGCAGGGCGTACGCCACAAGGCTTCCGGCGGCCGATCCTCGGCCGGGGCCGACTGGAATGTTGCGGGATCTGGCGAAATTGATGATATCCCACACAACCAAAAAATATCCGGCATACCCCATGGCGTTCAGCACAGCGAGTTCGGTGTGGAGTCGCTGTTGGTACGCTTCGGATGGAATGCCTGTTGGGCGTTCTCGTAAACGGGTTCGAAGGCCTTCTTCCGCAAGGTGCTGAAGGTAGGAGTTATGAGTCTGGCCTTCAGGTACATGATAATCCGGCAGATAGGAGGTTCCGAACTCCAATTGAAGATCGCACTGTTCGGCCACCTGGGTGGTATTCAAGACCGCACGGTTAAATTCCGCAAATTCCGCGATCATTTCTTCGGTGGATTTCACATATAACTGATCGGTATCAAACTTCATCCGATTGGGATCTTTGAGCGTTTTTCCCGTTTGAAGGCACAACATGATTTCATGCGGACGCGCATCTCGTTTATTGAGATAATGACAATCGTTGGTGCCTACCAGCGGAATGCCAAGCTTTTCATGAATCTCCAGTAATCCCCGATTCGCAATAAGTTGATGATCCAAGCCGTTAGCCTGGACTTCCAGGTAATAGCGGTCCTTTCCAAAGATTGACCGATACTCATCTGCCACCCGGAGAGCCCCTGCCATATCCTGTTGGTTAATGAGCTGTGGCACCTCTCCGCTCAAACAACCTGACAGGGCAATGAGACCTTCCTGATGTTCCTGTAATAATTCCTTGTCCATGCGAGGCTTGTAATAAAAGCCTTCAAGATAGGCCTTGCTGGAGAGTTTAATGAGGTTGTGATAGCCGACTTGATTCGTGGCAAGAAGAATCAGATGGAAATATTCGTTATGCGCAAGGTGTCCTGCCCGCTGCGTGCGGTGGCTTGGAGCCATATAGGCTTCACACCCGATAATCGGTTTGACATCATGAGCTTTGGCTTTTTGATAAAAATCAATGGCGCCAAAGAGATTGCCATGGTCGGTCATGGCGACCGCGGGCATACCGAAATTCTTCACCTGTTGGAACAGGGGTGTCAGTTGGTTGGCCCCGTCGAGGAGGCTATACTGGGTGTGAAGATGAAGATGAACGAATTGTGCTGGCACTCATATAGTCCTTCCGGAAAAATTCTAATGAGCACCTCGAGTGAAGTCAAATGAAATCATTATGTGAAAAATCACGCGGTGTCCGGTTTCTGAATTTTTCAGAAATTGCAAGAATAAAGTGAAGAAATCATGAGGAGAAATGAAAAAAAGTAATCCAGAAAAAATGGGCACAAGTATGTGGATAAATCGTTAGGATCCGATTGAAAGGCAAGGGAGAGAATGCGTTAAGCAGATTGCTTATTTGGTGGGCATAGTAGTGAACGATGAAACTCCTACCACGGGTTGGGTCACAAAGATGTTCAGGAAAAATTCCTGATTTCAGAGATAATATTTTCTCCTCATATTTGTTCTCGATCCCTTATCGCATTCACATAACGATCATGCACGCGCTGGTTGTGGAAAAGTTGTGATGGGAACACTCACGTTGAACATATCATGGACATCAATTAACAGAGTATCTGAAGCAGTTGTTGCTCAGGTAAAAGGAGGGAGAGGTCATGATTCTGACAACTACGCCCAATGTTGAAGGCCATCAGATTACAGACTATTTAGGTGTTGTGGCAGGCGAAGCAATTTTGGGCACCAATTTTTTTAGGGATTTTTTTGCTAATATTCGCGATATTGTTGGCGGCCGATCAGGGGCCTACGAAAAGGAATTGCGACGCGCCCGTGAAATCGCCTTTCAGGAAATTCAGGAAGAAGCCTTAAGGGTGGGAGCCAATGCCATTGTTGGAATCGATTTGGATTACGAAGTCATGGGAGAAACCGGGAGCATGCTCATGGTGAGTGTAAGCGGGACTGCCGTGAGGGTTGATTGAGTGCTGGGTGACGGAAGGGGAACTTCAGGTCTTCATGAACGTGCATGGTTGAACTTGAACATTCAGATCAACGAAGTTGAGAAAAGAATTCAATATTAATTGATTTTCCCTAAATAAAAACATTGACCATAAGGAAGCTGGGCCGATAAAATAATTAAGTAAAATGAAATAGAAATCTTAATTTCTCACGTCTGAAACAATCTTTAATAGAGGAGGACTTACATGAAAGCGAAAAAAGGTGTTGTTGATTTTCTTAATAAAATTCTTACAAACGAACTGACGGCTATTAATCAGTATTTCCTGCACGGTGAAATGTGTGGCAACTGGGGTTATACGGTTTTGCATAATGAAATTCGGAAGCATGCGATTGATGAAATGAAGCATGCGGAACAACTTATCGAACATGTTCTTTTTTTAGAAGGATTCCCGAATTTGCAACGGTTGGGAAATCTGAAAATTGGCGAAACGGTACCGGAACAGCTTAAATCTGATTTGGGGTTGGAACAGGAAGCCGTGAAGCTGTTAACTGAAGCGATTGAGCATTGCGTTAAAGTTGGAGATTTCAATACGCGTGGAAAACTGGAAGTCGTTCTTACCAGTGAGGAAGAACATATCGATTGGATCGAAACCCAATTGGAAACCATTAAACAGGTGGGCGTAGAAAATTATCTCAGCCAGCACATGCATGAGGGTTGAGTAACCTGGGTTCACCTTTTGAGGTCAAGGGCTTTCCGGGATTGCCGATGGAATCCTGGAAAGCCCTGTTTCATGTAGTGGTGGAGGAGGGGTGTCTATCGTAAAACTATTTACAGAGGAGGCCGTTGCAAATCTGTTGAATGCGATCGTTGGCCTGCCCGTTATGCCGGGAAAAACCACGTCAGCCCACCCATGAACATCCGTGGAGTGCCGGGGACAAAGTGAATATCGGCAACACCTCCGGCAGGTTCTCCGGGAAGACGGGACTCATAATAAAACTGGGCCTGACGCCAATCGGTATCGGTCAAATTACGGATGCTAAAAAACGCCTCCAGGCGCCCGGTTGGCGGCGCAAGAGGGATTTTGTAGCGAAGAACCAGATCGAAAATCGTAAATGGTTCCAGTTTCACGCTATCATCTTCCGTGCCGGCACGGCTTCCCACGGTCAACATTTGCAACGTTCCCGACAGTCCAATCGGGAGGTGGGCTGTGACTGATGAAAACGCGGTGAACTGTGGCGCCAAAGGGACGGAATCCCCCGTTTTCCGAAACTCGGCATGGGTATACGTAATATCTCCTCGAATGGTGAGCCAATCCATCGGGGTGATGCGAGAACTGAATTCTGTTCCCAGGCGACGCGTCTTTCCTCGCGGTTCCGTTGTCCCTTCATCCCCCACGAATACCAATTCAGATCCCAGATCCAACAGCCAGAATGTTGCCAGGAACTCTGTCCAGGCCCAGGGTTGGCTGCGGATGCCCAACTCATAGCCAATGGCTCGGGTTAAGCTGTTAGTCGATGGGTTTTCCACGGCATCCCGCGCATCATTGCTGTGAAAACCGGTTCCAACATTCAAGAAGAATTCCGTCTGGTACCAGGGACCAAAAACGAGATTGGCTTTTCCGCTGGCGATGGCATTCGAGGCTGTCCCATTTGGTCTTTCCGAGCAGTCTGCCCCGCAACGATCTTTCACATGATACGTGAAGACGTCGACCCGGCCGCCTCCCACAAATCGCATCCAGGGAAAAAATTGAAGGTCCAACTTCAGATAGGGAGAGTAGGAGGCTTCGAAAATGTCTGATTCCTGTGTGATCGCCAGGGACGAGCGTTTCTGTTGTGTGCCCAAACGCACCTGGATTTGATCAAAGCGTGTCTGAAGTCCGGCCGTCATGGTGCCCTCATAATTAAGCAACCGAAAAATCTGGCGATAACCGATATCACTTCCGGTCAACCAACGTCGGTCGGTCTGTTCAATGCCGTCACCATTGACCGGATCGTTAAGGTAAAAGGTGAAGTTGCTATACAGGGACAGGTAATAATATTGAGCCCACAGATTGGCGAATACCGTCCCTCCGCCGGGCAGATCATAATGGTAATCCACTCGACCGGTGCTCCGTAACGATTTGCCGCCTTCGGAAGGATCAAGGGAACCAAACCGGTCCACCCCACCGGACCTCACGTCCCGCAAGGGAAGCTGGCCTGACCCGTTCCATCGTCCATAATATTGGGAAAGCGTCACACTGAGTCGGGAGGTCGCAGAGGGATCAAACGTCAGTTTCGCCAGGCCATTGTATCGGGTATTGCGATTGACAAAATCATAGGGGCCGTCGGTGTAATAAAATTCTCCCGCAAAAAGGGTGCGAAATCTATCATGAGTGGGAGAGGTCATGAACAGATGCCGTTGGGTATTGAAATTCCCTCCGGCGGATTGCACCATGGTTTGAGGAACCGACTCACGGGTGACATAATTGGCGGCGCCGGCGGTGGCAAAGTCCCCATACTCCACATGGTAGGGTCCTTTTTTGACGGTAATTTCCTCAATGGTTTCCGGGATAATGAAATTCAAGTCCCCGTATCCTTGCCCATGCGCGTGGCTGCGCATGTTGATCGGCATGCCATCCACGTGAAGGGCCAGGTCTGTACCATGATCGGCGTCAAAGCCGCGCAGAAGAAACTGATCAGCCTTCCCGGCGCCGCCTGAATGTTCCAAGGTAATAAGGCCGGGAGCCAACCGTAATAAATCCGCAGGCCGGCCTTGAGGTTGAAGCAGGATATCCTTATTCGGAATGATTCGATTGGAAGAAGCCGCAATAGGGCGTTCTCCAACGACCTGCACCTCTTCTAAAACCGTGACCTCCTCCTGGTCATGGCCTGATGCCGAACCGGCCCACAAGAGGCTAAAGAGAACACAGGCCGGGAAACATACCGCCAGCGCGTGAAGGTGCCGCATACCCATGGAATTGGTAAAGAAAAAACGAGCGTAGGAGCGAAGGAGAAACCCGCTAGTAACACGAAAAATAAATTAGTAGCACGACTTTTAGCAAGGTCCGCTGATATTGTCAATCCAAAGTCGTGCGGCAAGGGGCAGGGGAGGAGAGGAAGCCATGCGGTGTGGCAGAAATGTCTTGAGATGAGGCATGATCGCTATTTCACGGCTTTTCCCGTGGTCGTCATCGTGAGTTGTCCATGCTTGACCCCCTTGGTTTTAATCAGCAGATTGGCTAAATCAACGAGGGCTGAACTTCGCCCTCTGACCACAATGACTTCCAGACAATGGTCGTGATCCAAATGCACATGCAGATTCGAAATGATTTGCTTCCCGTATTCGTGCTGATGGTGAGTTAATTGTTGCAGCACATCTGATTGATGATGGTCATACACGAGGGTAATGGTGCCGACGGTCTCTTTATTTCCGCCCCATTCTTCCCCTACAAGCTGATTGCGGATGAGGTCTCGAATCGCCTCAGAGCGATTCTGGTATCCTTTCCGGTTGATGTGTTGATCAAAAGCGGCAAGGAGTGTTTCTTCAAGAGAAACCCCAAAGCGGACCAATTGACTCATGGTCATATTCCTTCCAGTGTGGTTTTGGCTGTCTCCTATCCTATGGTCTTTTCTGTAAAAAAACAATTGCTGAGCCATACGGGAAGACCGGTCCGAACACCATGACGACCGATCGGCCTCAAGCCGATGAGGGTGTGAAGTCGCGTTAATGAAGGCGAGGTGCGTGAAGGATCGAGAAACGACTCGTTAATGCCAGAGTGAGGATCCGGAGGAAAATGCCATCACAATCCCCAGAATGGTGGTCATTACCGCCACGCAAGCCTGAAGCCCGTTATGGAGCCATGTCAGGGATCGGGCTGAGTACCAAAAGGGAATAGCCATGATCATGGACAGGAGGCCCATGCCGAGTATCGATCCCAACCCGAAAAGGAGGATATACATAATGGCTTGGCTCATGGACAGAGTGGCGTTCAGAGTTAAGAGGATCAGTGCGGCTGATCCGGCCATCCCGTGCATCAGGCCGATCAGCAACGCACGATAAGGAAAACCATGAGCATGATCATGGGACGTATTGTCAGGGTGTGTGGGTTCGGTATGCACATGCGCATGAACGTGGGGAGGGCGATCCGGATGTTGGTGAACATGAAAATGAATCCGGTTTTTTTGTAGTCGTCGGAACACGTCGAGTCCCAGGCCTATCAACATCAAGCCCACCATGAGTTCCAAGCCTGCAGCGAATCGTTCGGGAATGATGCTGCCCAACATCAAAACCAGCGAGCTGAAGATCAACAACGTCAGTGTATGCCCCAATCCCCAGACCATGCCCTGTTTGACCGTCTGGGTGATCGATCCGCATCGGGTGGCTAAAGAAGCGACGGCCGCGGCATGGTCGGCCTCACAGGCATGGCGCATACCCATTAAAAATCCTAATCCAAGAATACTGAGCATCATAATCCTTTGCGATCCGGGCAAGACGGTCGGTGTTGGTGAATCCATGGGTGCCGGGCTGCTAAGCCTTCTCTGATCGGAGCGGAAAGCTTGAGGGCGCGAGCAGTAGCGTTCCCCATGCTGAAATGGCGTAGGGAATGGTCCATGTCAAATGACACGTAAAGTGCGAAGGCTTTTTCCGAAACTCGTTCAATGGATTCGGTGTCAATCATTAACGGATGCCTGTGGTTGGGAGAGTTGAATGGGTTCTGAGGCGAAAACCCCGAAAAATTCCAGACATTGGAAAAGCCTCATGAAGGACAATAGGTAGTGTATAACATATTTCTCACAGCAAGCCGAGTAAGGCCGGTTAGAGAGTTGGTGATTGTTGGGTCGGCAAAGGTGTGCGGGAGGATTCGTGAATGAAGGAGGTGATCATGGCGCAAGTCTTTTCAACCGAAGCCGCGACAGCCGGGCTCAGATTTTCTCCAAAGGTGGTATCGAAGACTTCAATGAGAAAGACGGTGATATCTTGAGGGAACTCATCTTGAAAGATGATCCGGCCAGCATGGACGGCATGATCCCAACGAAAATTATGCGGGTTGAAACTTGGGGAAGGTTGGTTGATCAGGTCAAGGCCGGAGACGTGAAAGATGGTCCCCGGTTCAGAGTCGCTGGAGCAGGCATCGATAATGGTCAGCTTGCCGGCCCCATGGGCCAGAAGCAGCACATCGATCCCATTCGTGCCTGCCTCAACAATCTGAAGATCGGATTGAGGATGTTTGGAAAAATATGACTGGAGTCGGTGAGCCACAACAACTCCGATCCCGTCATCCTTTCGATAGAGATTCCCGCATCCAATGATCACGTGCATCCAGGAAGTGTAGGCGCATGTTGAGGAGCTCGGCAATGGTGGCCGGGATTGCACAGTCAGTGACGGAGAGACGAGAGAGTCGGAAGGGGAGTCCTCTTGGTTATGTCCCTAACGCCCGGTCCAGGTTGAAAGCGGCACTGATGAGGGCGAGATGCGTAAAGGCTTGCGGGAAATTGCCAAGGGCCTCCCCGTGATGGCCGGTTTCTTCGGCAAAGAGACCCAGGTGGTTGGCATATCCGAGCATTTGCTCAAACACAAGACGGGCTTCTTCTAAGCGTTGCCGGTCTGCTTGCCCTGCACGGGTCATGGCTTCAACGAGCCAGAAGGTGCAGATGTTGAAAGTGCCTTCTTCTCCATCCAGACCATCGTGAGTTTCCGTTAAATTATAACGATACACCAGTCCATTGGAGACCAGGCCTCCGTCTTCCGGTGTGCGGTTGATGGCATCCAGGGTCTTGAGCATGCGGGGGTCGGAGGGGGACACAAAAAATACCAGAGGCATCATTAAATTTGCGGCATCCAACGAAGTGCTTCCATATCGCTGGACAAAGGCCTGTTGTTGTGAGTCCCATCCCTTGGCCATAATTTCTTCATAGATGGTATCCCGGGTGGTTAACCATCGCTCGCGGTCTGCCGGGAATGACCGTTTCTCAGCCAGGCGCAAGCCCCGGTCCAGGGCCACCCAACACATCAATTTGGAATACACAAAATGTTGCCGGCCCCCTCGCACCTCCCAAATGCCTTCGTCGGTGCGCTGCCAATTGTCACAGATATAGTTGATCATCCGCCGAAGGTGTTTCCAGAGATCATACGAAATGGGTGTTCCGTACTTATTGTAGAGATACACGGAATCCATTAGCTCCCCGTAAATATCCAATTGGAGTTGGTTGTAGGCGCCATTGCCCACTCGGACCGGTCGCGATCCGCGATAGCCTTCGAGATGGTCCAAGGTTTCCTCGGTGAGTTGATGGCGTCCATCGAGGCCATACATGATTTGCAAGGAGCCGTCAGGGTTCAATTCATGACAACGGGCTTCCAGCCAATGCATGAAGGCGGAGGCTTCTTCAGTAAATCCGATACGCAATAATCCATACAATGTGAAGGCGGCATCCCGGATCCAGGTGTAGCGATAATCCCAATTCCGGACTCCGCCGATCTCTTCAGGAAGGCTGCAGGTCGGGGCGGCGATAATGGCCCCTGTTGGCTGGAACGTTAACAGTTTGAGGACCAGAGCCGATCGGTGAACCATTTCCCGCCAACGACCGGTATACGTGCAATTCGAGAGCCATCGACGCCAATAGTCGACCGTGTGTTTAAATAAATCTTCCGCTTGTCCTTCGGGGTAGGAAGAGATGACCTGGGTATGACTGGATTCGATTTCCTGTAAACAAAAATCGACTTCTTCCCCTTCTTGAAGGGTGAAATCGGTAAGAATCATGTTGCCGTCCTGCGTCAGTGGAATCGTGGATCCAAGTCGAATGGTCAGGCGGGAGGATTGAAAGCGAGCTCCATCCTTGGTGATCGTGAGTGTATGGGGCTCTCGACCATAGTTGAATGCCGGACGGCATTCGAGACGAAAGGTAATCGATTTTCTGATGGCTTGCACGCGTCGGATCAATCCGTCCCGGATACAGTCAGTGGTGCGAAACCCGACGGGCATAAAATCGATGACTCGCCCCACTCCTGCCGGAGTATGAAACCGGGTCACGAGGACATTGGTGTCGGGCCAATAATATTGTTTGGATTTGACCCCGTCGGGAGTAGGCGCGATTTTAAACCTGCCCCCTTTGGCATCATCCAGAATGGCGCAGAACAGGCTGGGAGAGTCGAAATGAGGATAGCAGAACCAATCGATGGACCCGTTCATTCCGACCAGGGCGGTCGTCTGCATATTTCCGATCAGGCCGTAATTTTCGATGGGCTGATAGGGCATTGTTGAAAACGAGTCAATCTCTTGATACGAGAGAGTCGAGTTGCTGAACAGCTCTTTTGTTTACCTTATCAGAAAATCCAGGATATGTCTGAAAAAAATGAGGCGAACCCCCCCGGGATCACGCGAGTGCATGTATTGAGAGGTGAACCGTTCTGCTTGTGAGGTAAACGTTTCGGAATCATCCATCGTAGAACAATAAAATGTCGAGCCAAAACAGTCTGCAGAAAATCGGGAAGAGTCTTTGACAGGGTGCGGATTGGTGAAGTCGGGGACCAGATCGTAAGTCTTTGAACTCGCCACCATGCTGTTTGTCGAAATCACCGGCGTGGCCAGGCATCAACACCTCCCGGCCTCCATATGAGGACAAGCGGGCGAAATTCTTATTCAGATGGTGTACCATGGGATCCGGTTGAGCACAGGCGCAGAGAATATCATGCGTATGACACGATCCTATCCCCCAGTCGTGGAAATTTATGGAGCCCAGTACAGCTATGAACGGATACTGAAGGACGATTTTTTCTCCGTCAATGTTCTGTATCGGAATCAGGAAGACGAACGATATGTCCTCAAGCTCAGCGACTTTCGCTTTGTGCTGGGCTGGCTGTTTCGCCCCCTGACGGGTTGGATATCCAGGCGGGAATATCGCATCTATCAGATGGTGTCTGATCTCCCGGGCATTCCAGCCTTAGGACCGCGATATGGGAAACGAGGATATTTTCATCAATTTATTGAAGGGCACACGCTTCATGAAATAGAAAGACGCATCCAGGAACAATTTAACGTGGTGGTGGGAGATCCAGCCATGGCTACGTATGCCACAGCGCTGGCTCCTGACTTTTTCGATCAATTACGGGGCATTGTTCAGGCGGTTCACCGACGGCGCATTTTCTATGCGGACTTGAATAAACGGGGGAATATCATTTGTTCAACCGAAGGCAAGCCCTACCTCATCGATTTTCAAATTTGTCTGCCTGTTCCGGTTTGGGAGGGTCGGGTGGGCGCGCTGACTGAGAAGATTTTCCAACGCTTGATTCGGGAGGATCTCTATCATCTATATAAACACAAACACACGTTCCAACCGCAGAGGTTATCCGAGAAGGAACAGCAGTTGGCGCAACGATCGGATTTAAATAGGCGATACCACCGCTATCTCTGGCGGCCCTACATTGCGCTGAAGCGATTGATCTATCCGCATGGGAGCAATGAAACCATCTGGTATAAATGGAAAAAGGAAAAAGACCAATCCCCCCGAATGTCCTGATTCCCTAATCGATGTGAGGGGGGCGAGGCCTCCTCATGCCTCATCATGAAATCTTCTCCCTCCGGGAACCATGTTTATATCATGTGCAGTCGTTCGTATCATGACATCGCCGGTCTGTCATGCTGGCTGTAAGTGCAGCATTCTTTTAATTTGCTCCACAATCACTTCTGGCGCTTGAGAAACGTCAATAAAGGGGACGTCGTGAGGTTCTTCAAGCGCCGTGAACTGACTGGCTAACAGGTCGGCTTTCATAAAGTGGTCAGTTCGTGACTGCAGGCGTGGGTGGAGCAACGCGTAATTGCCTCGCAAATACACCAATGAGACTTGGGGGTGCCCCTCAGTGATCAACCTCCGGTACGTCTGTTTTAAAGCGGAACACGTGATGACGGCGTGCTGTGATTGGCTTATCAGATCGTGAACCAGTTGATGGATCGCCAAAAGCCAAGGAATCCGGTCTTCATGACGTAACGGAACTCCACCAAGCATTTTAGAAACATTGCCCGTTGAATGGAAATCATCGCCTTCGTAAAAAGACCAACCAAGTTTTTTGGCCAGGAGTTGACCAACGGTCGTTTTTCCTGAACCCGAAACGCCCATAAGGATCACGATCCATATGTCGCGGTTCTTTGCCTCTCTCATAGCCAATCGTTAGGAGCCCATTTCCTCCAGAAGTGAGACGAGGTCATCAGCATGCTCTTCCTCGACAGCCAAAATGCCCTCCAACATCCGCCGGGATGTGGAATCGTTGGTGCCTAGATAGTTGATCACTTCCCGATAGCTATCAATGGCAATGCGCTCGGCCACCAGATCTTCCTTGATCATGTCGATCAGGGATGTGCCTTCCACGTATTCGGAATGACTGCGCATCAGCATTCCCTCAGGAGAGAGATTCGGTTCGCCGCCCAGTTGGACGATACGCTCCGCCAATTGGTCCGCATGGCCTTGCTCTTCATTGGCATGTTGAAGAAACTCCGCCGCCACGCTCTGAGCATGAATGCCTGATGCCATATAATAGTGCCGCTTATACCGGAGGACACAGACGATTTCAGTTGCCAGGGCTTCGTTGAGTAGCTTAATCACTGTGTCCCGGTCGGCCGCATAACCAGGCGTCACTGCGCCTTTTTCCATGTGTTCTCTTGCGCGTTTCCGTAAGGTTTGTACATCTGTGAGGAATGGTTGATCTTTCATTCATGCCTCCTGCCTTGATTGGCTCTTCTCATCAATACACAGAATATCAGCCGGGGAACCGTCTTTATTCTGATTTCCGACCACGTGCCTGGACTGCATTCATTGAATGTAAATAATTTTCTCAATCCTGTCTGCCACAGAACAATGGCCAAACTCTCCAATTCATCACGCTATTTGTCCAAAAAGTTGAAGATTCCTGGCAGATTGGGTCTGGTGAGTTGGGTCCAACCTGAGGATCCGAAGTCGTCTGATGCATTGGCTCAGAAAGGACAGCCGGCGTTCGACTGGGGCTTTTTCCTGTTCAAAGGGCAGCGGATAGGAACCGGGCAACCTAACGTTGAGGCGTATACTCGTCGATTATGCAATCGTATCGAGGCGGGAAAGGTGAAGGCCTCGTTCTTCGTCACGCAAGAGTTGTCTCTTCGGGAGAGCCCTGAAGCGTATCGGCATTTCGATGCGCGGGAGGTTGGCTGGGGCAAGGTTCTGCATAAGCCTGGGGCGTGGGGATGAAAATCGAAGGATCACCCATCCTCTTGCCTATGGGTTTCATCGGTAAGATGACAGGAGATGTATAGAAAACCCCGGATTGAATATCGCACGGGATTAGCTGACGGCGGGGAAGGTCCAGTATGACCTCACGCGGACCGTCGGCCTTGGGTGCATCTGGCACGTGGTGTTTCAGAACAAATCTTTATACATGCTCAGGCTTTGATTCAGAATATTTTGAGCGACTTTTTTCTCTAAAAATTCCTCCACCACCACCGCTTTGTGTTCAAGGGTCTTGTACTCTTCAAAGAAATGGCGCATTTCGGAAATGAAGTGCTGTGGCAATTCCGAAATATCCTTTATGTGACTGACACTAGGATCGCCTGCCGCAACCGCGATGATTTTGTCATCGGCCTCTCCGTTATCCAGCATCCGCATGACCCCGATGACTTTGGCCGGCACGATACACATCGGGACCACATCAATTTGTGAAATAATTAAAATATCCAGGGGGTCTTTATCTTCACAATAGGTTTGCGGAATGAACCCGTAGTTGGCAGGGTAATAGACGGAAGAATATAAGACCCTGTCGAGTCTTAACAGGCCACTTTCTTTGTCTAATTCATATTTGGCCCTGGTGCCTTTTGGAATTTCAATAATGCCATTCACAAACTCGGGAATCTTGTTGCCAGGGCTGGCATGATGCCAGGGGTTGAAAAAATGGTTCTTGGGTAATGTATCCATCATGTGTATCCTGATAAGAGGGTGGTGAATGTGATTATTTCTCTAAATACGCGTCGAAAATCTTGTTTCATCAGATGAATGGCGTGTCAGTTGGTCCCGCCATGGAATTTCGTTGCCAATTGTTGCTCCGTCTCGTGCTCCCCCTGTTCAACAGACCTTCGCTGAACGGGTCTGCTCAGTGATGGGGATCATCGCGTCGATTCTCGCGTGGGCATTCCCTGATACCCATTCAAGCCTCTCCCTTCGTGTGATTTCCGCCCGCGAGGGAGCACACAGGAAGGAAATTCACACGTATTCGAAATGTACGGATTGCCGTCCGATGGAGTCCGCTATCCTTGTGAAGGGGAGGATCCAGGAGGAGCCGTGGCTCTAGCCAGAGGACCAAAGCCCGGGCTATCAAGCCCGAGGTTGCACCATGACGATCGTGTGTGTGATGGAGAGTTCCCTGAACAGTTATCGGGAAGGTGTCTTCAGTCCTTGGCAAGAATAGCGAACCCTTACTCTCCTGTAAAGTACAGAGACGCGTTTAGGGCTGGAATAGAGGCCGGCCAGTGCTTTGTTAAATGATCGAAGACCCTGGGGTTCTCTGAAGGGGAATTTGCTGGGTCGGTTGTAGATCGTTTTTCACCTACGTATCTAGGTAACGTCCCATAAGGGACCCCATGAGGCTATTGAAGGGAGTGTTGAATAATAATAATTTCCAAGGGCATATTGACCCACAGGCACGTTGCATATCAGAGACCTCGGGGCCGTTCAAAAAAGTTCGTCCAGCAAGGCCGCAGTCATTTTTGCGCGCAGGGCGTACTTCCAGTACGTGAGCACGGGAAAATGATGAGAACGCCGCTGGCGGCTTTTTTCAACAGCCCCATTAATCACACTATCCCGTGCGGGAATGTTCGAAAACCGACAAATTGTCTCCCGTCAGTGTGTACGCTTTGCCAAATCCCATCACAAACTGCCCACTCTTCGTGTGCAGCTGAAACAGGAGAAAGTCCGGCAGTTGCCGTAACAGACCGGCCATCTTGCCATGCCGTTGCTGATAGTCGTCCAGCACAGATTCGTAGTCGGGACTATCGGGTGGAATATGTGTGGCTTCACACACGTAATTGACTCTCGGCCTGGCGAAAATCTGTGACGTCGATTGTTCATCGGCGATGATCATGATCGCGACAGTCCGGTTGGCCAGCAGGTGACGGGTATGTGCGGCCAGTTGACTGACAAAGATGTAAAAGCTGCCGGGAGCCCTGTGCAAGTAGGGCGCATAGCTGCAGTGGGGAATGCCGTCCACCCCGACTGTGGAGAGCTGGAGACTCTGCATACCGTCTATAAGACTGGCGCAGACCGTAGCCGGCTGCTCATCGTTCATGGGATGTCACTACCTCCGTGTAAAGGGTTCCTCGCTCTTTCATGTGTGTTCTCAAAAGGTTCGTTTCCCCTGTTCCGACGCCTGCTGCCCGGCCCTCTAGATGGACGCTCCCATGTGCCAGCGAGCCTTGTTTGAGTCCTTCGGCAAAACTCAGGATAAACTCCGTGAGTTGGCTCGCCCTCCCGTGCCTTGCGTCCATTTCATTGAATGAGGCCGGACGGGGCGTCAATGGTTTTGGCTCCTTTTGCCGAAACAAAAGGGGCTCGGGTGCCGGGCCGAGAACCGGCAATACAGAACATCACTTTGACACGAAAACCGGGTACATACGTGCGAGGGACTCACCTACGAGAGATGTTTCCCCGTCCACCCCTAAATTGGATTTCCGAGACTTATCATAAAGCTATAAGGCAAAAACCATAAATCCTGAATGATCCGTACTTTCCCCCGGAAATATGGTTCTGTGGCAGATACTCATAGAGCGGGAAAAAATGTCGGATAACGTTTTTTGGAACACGCGAGTTGGAGAGCGGCTGCCGCATCGGACAGTTCAAGAGCGAGGAGCAACCGCTGTTCAGGGGTGAGCTTTCGAGCCGCGTCATTCTTGTGTTTCGCGAGCCTATCGCCAAGTTGACTAGGACGGCGTGAGGCACTAAAACTTGGGTCGGAGGTGTTCAATTTCATGGAAATATCTTACATGGAAACATCGGATCCGTCACTGGAAAAATGGATTGGCATCGTTACCGACAGGTGTGATCATGCCCCCGTGACTTGGTCACATTCATAGCGCCCGTTGAATTTTTCCAACAGCAGAGTACTGTTTACAAATCATGGGAAGTCTCAATACCCCCGCCCGGTGCTCCCGCCTTTCATGCTGCCTAACGGAAGGGCATCGTAGCGTGCCTTCAGATCCGGATGCTCACTGAGATACCTCTTCACGGCCGCATCATCGGCAAAGACCTCAGGGCTGCGTTGGCGATATTCCTCGATCGTCAAATCATGCTTTGCCAATAACGCACTGAGTTTTGTATTGATATCCGCGCCCATTTCCTTCATCGCCTCCGGCGAGGGGCGCTGCCCATCTCCATATCCTTTTCCACCCTTAAAATAGTTCGTCATCATCTCGCCGATCTCAATACGGGACTTCACAAATTTCTCCACCTCCGCCGGTTCTGTGGCCAAGCCGGTCCCCGCGAAGAGCATAACACTCAAAGAAACGCCGATCATCATGCGTAACAGATTCATGGTCATGATTCCCTTTCAGAATGTGAAAATAAAAAATTAATTCCGTTAAACCAGACCCATCATAGCATCGCCGTCCAAGGTCTTGTGTGTCAATCGGGCCAGACAGTGTTCGCTGGTGTTAGTGATTATATTAGATCGTGTTCGCAGAGGAGGTGCATGACGATGCGCACCAATACGTCTTTTTCTTTTGGACGGCTTTCCGCGATCATCAGGGTCATGGCCACGAGTGCGGCATCCGAGATCAAACGCGCCCCGGCGGCATTGGTCAGGACTCTGTTGCGTTCCAGAAACCAAAGAAATAACGCAGCCGCGATACGCTTGTTTCCATCCACAAAGGAGTGGTTTTTCACCAGGAAATATAGTAAGTGGGCCGCTTTTTCCTCTAAGCTGTGATAGAGATCTTGCCCACCGAATGTTTGCATGATCGCTTGGAGGCTGCTGTGCAGGCTTTCATCTTTTTCCTGACCGAAGAGGGTCGAACCCCCAAATCGCTCTCGCAAACGATCCACAATGCCAATGGCTTCCTCATAGGTTAAGGCGTAACGTGTCTGGCTCCCTGCCCTGGGGGCGGGCACCCGTTGGTGGTCATAATCGTCAAGCAGGTCGAGTGCCCGGCTGTACTCGCCCACCATGCGGAGAAGCGCGGTGGCCTCATCGCCGGAAAGATCCCTGTGTTCCGCCATGGTCGCCACCAGCCGGACCGTCTGCTGGAGTTCCTCCAGCCGACGCTGGTTGACGGAGTAGCCTTTCACCAGATGATCACGCAATATCTGTGTCGCCCAGATGCGGAACTGAGTTCCGCGTTTGGACTTCACCCGAT
The DNA here is from genome assembly GCA_049289415.1 of Nitrospirales bacterium. Classification (GTDB taxonomy): domain Bacteria; phylum Nitrospirota; class Nitrospiria; order Nitrospirales; family UBA8639; genus Nitrospira_E. The sequence goes on along the minus strand of JBATLR010000464.1, from coordinate 516 downwards.
AGCCGACAGAAATGATCACGTCAAGGTTATAATGGTCAACTTGATAGGTTTTCCCATCTGCGGCAGTATGTGCAAATTTTGCACATACTGAAACGGGGTCCAGCTCACCCTCCCGAAACACATTCCGCACATGTTTGGTAATGACCGAGCGCTCGCGGCCGAACAGCTGGCTTAATTGCTCCTGCGTTAGCCAGACCGTTTCCTCCTCCAGCCGCACATCCACCCGGACCTGGCCATCTGGGGCTTCATACAGGAGGACCTCACCACCGGGGGCTACGTCTTTCGATGCACTCACACTAATGTTTCCTCATTGTGGCCTGTATTGGAATAAACCTGGTAAAGAGAGTGTTTTGTTCTCGGCTGATTGAAAGGGTTGAGTCCAGTCAATTGAAAGATTAGGAATCGATCCTGTAATAAGACATTGCGGTAATTCGGATTGCCTCTTGGCCGACGGATTCGCTTAACCTAATCATGCGTTATTGTCTATCAGCGAACTTAAAGGATGAACAGAAACGG
>JBATLR010000463.1:0-5805 GCA_049289415.1 Nitrospirales bacterium | reverse complement strand
GGGTGATTGCTGATCCGCCGGTCCGGTGCGCGGTGGAAAAATTAGGTGATTCGAATGTCATACTGAAAATGTTTGCCTGGACGACGCAGGACCAATACGATTACCAAAAGGTCAGAAGTGAAGCGATTCGGGCTGTGAAAGAGGCCTTTGATCTGGCCAATTATGAAATGCCCGAACCCATCTATCGTGTGAAGATGCAGGGGGCTTCCCCTCTCGATGACCAGGCTGTTTTTGACCAAACCGATCATACAAAGGCTACTCCAGCACCTGCTGTGCAATTAAGTTCTCAGGCCGATGTCACTAAAGATAATTATATTGTTGAGCAAATTTCGAAGGATCACGCAGAGAATCAGGAAAAGGATTTACTCAGGTGATAGCTTTGAGTTTCGAAGGACATTCCCCTCGTCATCCTGGCGGGAGAAATTCCTATGCTGCCCCGTTCCTCCATTCCGTAGCGTGTGAAACACAAGAGGATAAGATATGAAAAACAATCGGCAACCAGAGGTTGTAGTCATCACAGGAGCTTCTGCAGGTATCGGTCGAGCTACCGTACGGGCTTATGCTCGACGGGGGGCATCTCTCGGTTTGCTGGCCCGTGGGCAGGAGGGTTTGGAAGGAGCCCGCCGGGAGGTGGAAAAACTTGGAGGGAAAGCTGTCGTGATTCCGACAGATGTTGCCGATCCCGATCAGGTCGAAAAAGCCGCTGTCCAAGTTGAGGAGACATTTGGCCCGATCGATATTTGGATCAATAATGCCATGGTTTCCGTCCTGTCGCCGGTGAAAGACATGACGGCTGCCGAATTCCAGCGTGTGACTAACGTCACTTATCTCGGATATGTCTATGGAACCCTTTCAGCACTCCGTCGGATGCTTCCCCGGGATCGGGGTGTCATTATCCAAGTCGGCAGTGCGTTGGCGTATCGTGCGATTCCACTTCAATCGGCCTACTGTGGTGCCAAACATGCTATCAAAGGATTCACGGAGTCGCTCCGATCGGAGCTGATTCACGAGGGAAGCCGGGTCCGCCTTACCATGGTGCATTTGCCGGGAGTTAATACGACTCAATTTGGATGGATTAAAAGCCGCCTTCCTTATGAGCCACAGCCGGTTCCACCCATCTATCAGCCGGAGGTGATGGCACGGGCTATCGTCTGGTCGGCTGATCACGCTCGTCGAGAGTTGTGGGTTGGAATGCCGACAGTTAAAACCATCCTCGGGGAAAAATTCATTCCGGGGTTATTGGATCATTATCTCGCCGAAGTAGCCTATACGGGCCAACAGACGAATATCCCCGTCAATCCTGATCGCGCCAATAATTTATTCACGCCTGTCCCGCAGGACAGAGGGGCACATGGCACTTTTGATGACCAGGCCCGGTCATCCAGTTTTCAATTGTGGGCTTCCATGAACCGGGGGTGGTTGGCGGTGGCGGGCGTCGGGTGTCTTCTTTCGCTAGGTTGGGCCCGCAAGTGGTCACAGGTAAAGCCATAGAGAATGAATGATTGTTCCTCAATAAAATCCATTCTCCGATCGAGAAACTGATCTGCCTGATGCAAGATCAGCCTCTCGACCCGGAGGCCCATCTCTGGGCAATTGGACATGGTAAACGTTAGCCTGCGGTGGCCTGCTTTTTTGCCTCCTGAAAATCTTTTCCCATCTTTTGAATTTCTTCCTTCTCCAGGATCTCCGTGGCTTTTTTGAAGATTTCACCTTCTTCTTCCTTCACATGGTGCAGGACACTTTTTTTGAGCTCGGCAAGTTTTGAGCCCCATTCCTCGGATTCTGCCCCCATTGCCTCAAGGTCTTCCAGAAGGTTTTCGACTTCGGCATGCTCGTCCGTGGCTTCATTAATCAGGTCTACCATCTCTGCATTTTCTCTGAGGGCAGGATAGAAGACGGCTTCCTCCCCATGGGAGTGAGCTTCAAGATCATCTTTTAACTGAGAAAATAATTTTTCTCGGCTTTTCATTGCACGTGGGCCGGTCGTTTCCAATTTTTTAAATAAGTCCTTTACCGTTTGGTGATCCTTTTTTAAAATTTGAAAAATGTCCATCCCCTGCTTCCTTTCCGGTCAATGACCGATGGTGACTCACTGAAAAAATAATGAAAACTTCGATTCCTTGCTCGAAGAATAATCTTGTACCTTTCCACACGTGAACTGGTAAGAACCCTGGGACCGACGGGGAAATGGGAATTGGAAAGCAAGAACCGGAGTGTGCTCGGTCCCCGACTTTTGTATAAGAGATTGAAATTCGGAAATGTGGAATGTCAGGATGGGAGATTTCTTGGTAAGTTATGCTTGCCATTTTAGCAGTCTATAACAGGTGGTGATCATGAGAAACACCGTGAACCAGGGGAAATGTTCCGTTGCAACGCGCCATGATCCCCGGTGGACAACCATGGTTTCCCGTGACCCAACAGCCGACGGTACATTTTATTATTCCGTCAACACTACCGGAGTCTACTGCCGCCCATCCTGCGCATCCCGCTTGCCCCGGCCTGAACATGTCCGGTTCCATGCTTCACGTGAAGATGCCGAGAAGGCTGGCTTTCGTCCCTGCAAGCGTTGCACGCCTAACCAGCCCGGATTACAGGAACGATATGCGGAGAAAGTCGCAGCAGCTTGCCGGCTCATCGAGGATTCGGCCCATGTGCCCGGCCTCAAAGAGTTATCACATCATGCCGGACTAAGCCGGTATCACTTTCATCGGGTGTTCAAGGCCGTAACGGGATTGACACCGAAAGGATACACGGCGGCGCATCTGGCAAAACGGGTGAGGTCGCACCTCAATCATAAAGGTACCGTGACGGAGGCTATTTACGAAGCCGGGTTCAATTCCAACGGAAGGTTTTATGAAACATCCGATGCTGTTCTGGGTATGACACCTTCCTCATATCGTGCCGGTGGTTCCGGGATAGACATTCGATTTGCCGTGGGGGAATGTTTTCTCGGGTCAATCCTCGTTGCCAGGAGTGAGCGCGGCGTGTGTGCGATCCTTCTTGGGGATAACCCTGGGCAACTGACGCGCGATTTGCAGAAGCAATTCTCTCAGGCTCATCTCATCGGGGGTGATAGTGACTTCGAACACCTGGTTGCAACAGTGATCGGTTTTGTCGAAGCGCCGGAGCGGGGGTTGGATCTGCCGTTGGACGTGCAAGGTACGGCGTTTCAACAGCGGGTCTGGAAAGCATTACAAAACATTCCCGCCGGCATGACGGTAAGCTATGCTGACATCGCGGCGAACATTGGTGCACCGAAAGCGGTTCGGGCCGTCGGCAGCGCCTGCGGCACTCATACAATAGCTGTGGCGATTCCTTGTCATCGTGTGGTGCGCACCAATGGCCAACTGTCCGGCTATCGTTGGGGCATCGAACGGAAACGAGCGTTGCTTGAACGTGAGGCACACACATGAATGGGAGCGGGCGGTCAACATCTCCCGTCGCGTTGCCTACGACTAGGCTGAAAGGGGTCAACGCGATTGATTGGGGACAGGTCTCAGTGGATCTTGATGCTCAAGGAAGTGCAGTGATCGAGGGGCTCCTCACTTCGAAAGAATGTGAGACATTGGCCATGTTGTATTCCCGTTCTGAGATATTTCGTAGCGGCATCGTGATGAGCCATCATAACTTTGGCCGTGGAGAATATCAGTATTTTCGATATCCCCTTCCTGATCTCATCGAACAACTTCGGAATGTGATTTACCCCTATCTTGTGCCGGTTGCGAACCGGTGGAATACGTCCATGGGCATTGAGATGCACTTTCCAAAGAGGCATGAAGATTTTCTGGCCCGCTGTCATCAAGCCGGGCAGGATAAGCCAACACCTTTGATGCTCAAATATGAAGCGGACGATTACAACTGCCTGCATCAGGACCTCTACGGCGAACACGTGTTTCCGCTCCAGCTGGCCATTCTTTTATCTGACCCTTACAAAGATTTCACGGGTGGTGAATTTGTCATGACCGAGCAGCGGCCACGTATGCAATCCCGGCCGATTGTGGTCCCGATGCGACAAGGCGATGGCATCATTTTCGCGGTTCATCATCGCCCTGTGCGAGGGGGAAGAGGCTGGTATCGTGTGAATCTCCGGCATGGGGTCAGTCGCGTTCGCTCAGGGCAGCGCTATACGGTCGGGATAATATTCCACGACGCCAAGTAAACCGGATGAAGAATCCCCTCCAAAATGGAATTCTCTGGCCTGGACAAGGAATACCCTTGCCGGTTCTTAGCCGCCGGCCATCGCTCCTACGATGAGGAACGGTTCTTCTCCAGTTATGATCGCGTCGGGTAACGGGGCGTCCAGTGGTTCATGGGAGAGATCCTGCCCGCAGGCAAAGAACCTGATAAACGGTCGGCGCTGTTGTGTCACCTGGTCACGAATTGTCCCCCGCAACATCGGGTAACGGGTTTCGAGCGCGTTAAGGATTGCGTGTGGGGTGACAGGACCCTCCATCTCCAGGTTCACCTCGCCGTCGATACGTGCCAGTGTCCGCAAATGAGCCGGAAGGACAACCCGGATCGTGCTCACGGTAACGCCTGGACTTCGACTGATAAGACGGGTGGAAGGTCGCGGACGATGGGCATCCAGCTATCTCCTGAATCGGCCGAGGCATACACCTGTCCCCCGGTGGTGCCGACATAGATCCCGCAGGGTTCGAGCGAGTCGACGGCCATCGCGTCGCGCAAGACATTGACGTAGCAGTCCTGCTGCGGTAAGCCTTTCGTTAGGGCTTCCCATTCGTTTCCGCCTGTTCGGCTGCGGTAGACGCGCAGTTTCCCCTCCGGCGGATAATGTTCAGAGTCGCTCTTAATCGGTACCACATAGATGGTTTCCGGCTCATGGGCATGCACGGCAATCGGGAATCCGAAATCGGAGGGCAAGTCTCCACTGATTTCATGCCACGACTCGCCTGCGTCATCGCTACGCATCACATCCCAGTGCTTCTGCATGAAGAGCACATTCGGGCGCGACGGGTGATTGGCGATGCAGTGCACACAGTGGCCGACTTCTGCAGTGGAGTCGGGAAGTTCATACGGCGATTTCAGTCCGCGGTTGACCGGCTGCCATGTCTTGCCTCCGTCTTCGGTTCGAAACGTGCCGGCTGCCGAAATGGCGACGAATATCCTTTCCGGATTGCCGGGATCCAGAAGGATGGTATGCAGGCACATTCCTCCGGCACCCGGTTGCCAAAGGTGTCCTTTAGCGCTGCGCAGGCCGGGAAGCTCCTGCCACGTCTGTCCGCCGTCAGTCGAACGGAAAATGGCCGCATCCTCAACCCCCGCGTAGATCGTGTCCGGATCGGATAATGACGGCTCCAGATGCCACACGCGTTTGAACTCCCAGGGGTGCTGCGTGCCATCGTACCACTGATGGGTAGTGAGAGGTTGTCCCGTTTCCGTTGAGCTGTCATACACGAACTTGTTGCTCTCCCCCTTTGGCGTGCCGTCCGGGGCCGTGGTCGGCTCGCCGGGTGATGTTCCCGGTTGAAACCAGGTTTTGCCGCCATCATCCGAGCGTTGGATGATCTGCCCGAACCAGCTGCTCGACTGCGAGGCATACAACCGATTCGGATCGGCTGAAGATCCCTTCACGTGATACAGCTCCCATCCGCCAAAGTGGGGACCATGAACGTCCCACTGCTTGCGTTTGCCGTCCGATGTCAAGACGAAGGCACCTTTACGTGTTCCAACAAGCACTCGTACTCCACTCATACCTCACTCCTTTCTGAAAATTAGGGCGATCATCGTATAAAGTTTTGCCTATTATCCAGAGCCTATTCCGTCTCTTTATCAATCGTGTTGACC
>JBATLR010000462.1:0-8368 GCA_049289415.1 Nitrospirales bacterium | reverse complement strand
GTTCACGTCCTTTCCCAGGCATTCAGAGATAACGGGGCAGGTCTCCAGAAGACTCAGTGTGGCGGCGGCTTCATCGGAGGTGTCGAAGAACCCGGTCGCCACCAGGATACAGACAAAGCCGTTGCCGGACCGACACCGCTCGACAAAAGCGGTGGGCGCCTGTGCGCAGAAAATCGTCAGCTCTATTTTTCGCGGCAATTGTCCAGCAACACCCGCTGCCCACACGCCAACTTCTTCAATGCATCCCAGCGGGTAAAAGTAGGAACTGGTCATGATGGCCCGCGGCACCGGATACAGCTTGAGAAGATACTGGGTCACAACTCCGAAGAAGCCAGGCCCTGCTCCGCGTATCGCCCAGAGCAGATCGGCGTGTTGCGCCTGATTGGCAATCACGAGACTGCCATCAGCCAGCACGACATTGGCGGCCTCGACACTAAAGCAGGCCGGCCCCCATGTGTTCCAGTTCCAGCCCAGCCCGCCATTCAGCAGATAGCCGCTCATGGGAACGGTCTGGCAATGCCCGACAGGAAAGGCCAGCCCGTGCGGAGCCAACTGCCGGTTGAGGGCCTGCCCGGTGACCGCCGGTTGAACCAAGGCCGTGCGAGTCTGGTGATCTACCGAAATCTGATTAAGGCGGCCGAGATCGATCAACAGGCTCCCGTTGCACAGCGGAAACCCCACCCAACTATGTCCCCCGCCACGAACGGCAATGGTCATGTTCTGTGTGCGGGCAAACCGGACGGCCTCGACAACATCTTCCTCATTCGCCACCTGCACGACTACCTGCGGATAGCGCTTCGGCGTCAGCTGATTCCAAATGAGCGAGCGCCTGAGTTGTTCGTACCCGGCGTCGGTTGCCGCCGTCACCTTTCCCTTAATGCGGCGTTGCAGCCCTTTCACATCCATCCCGGAATTCTATCCTCTGCGAAGCCCGACAAGCAGCATTCATAACGTGGGGATGGACACATCCTGGAGCTATTCCCATATCTCGCTCTTAAGGATTGTCCCGTGTAATTTTTATGGTTCCTCCGGGTTTTCCGGATGCACCCAGTACCCTTTGAACGTTTTGCTAGAGGGTGTTGGCTCGTGATTCCTCCCCTTTGTAGAAGGAGACTAGTTGGGGGTAGAGTCTCTGATATATCTAGAAGCATTGATGTTTCCCACCACGACTTTCACCCATGCTATGGTCGAAACAACTTTTTTATAGAACTCATAGAATCCGTGGCAGAGGGGCGGACCGGAGGCACTGCGGTTCCAACTGAACTGGCACAAACACTCAGATTGCTCGTCGGCTGCAGGGAATTGTCATGCGGCTGAAGGCCGATTCAGAATTCTTGCAACAATTTCCCCCCACCCGCCAATGGTCCTTCGAACCCGTTTTCCCGTAGCGCGTACCAGAAGGTCACCGCATTGATCCCCAGGATCGGAATTCCAATAGCAGGCTCCAACTTTTCTGTCACATTGATCAAACTCATGTTCGTTCCACACTGGACGACGGCGTCCAATGCATGCTCTTCGGTCGCCAACAATTCCAGGATGGCCTTTTCCTTGGCCGAGTCTGGAACATGCGCGATATGCAGCGCGTTCGCGCAGGAGAACCCCACGCTCGACACCACCTCGTATCCCAGATCTTTGAACATCTGCGTTGCGAACTCGTTGCCTTTCTTATCGAACGGCGTCAGGAGGCCGATCCGCTTCGCGCCAAACTTCCCCAGCGCCGCATGAACGGCATCATGCCAGGTCGCCCAGGACAGCCCGGAGTACTCTTCAATCTCCTCCATCGGGGCTCGAATGGCTTGAATGCCTCCAATAATATGCTCCAGGCTCATGCCCATGATCAGGTATTGTGGCTCTGCCAACAAGGCCACATCCACCGCTGCTCTCAGTCCTCCCAGAAACTGTTTCTTATACGCCCTCAGATCTTCTTCGGTTTGCAATCTCGGCTTCGACGTCATGACAGGCGCCGTGTGTAGGCCTACTCCATGAAGCCCGTCCGGTCCCTGGTTCTTAAAAATGATGCTCCACAATTCATGCTCCATGCTGGTATTCGTGGCGGGAATGACCAGCCCGAACTTTCTTCTGAAGCTCCGCACATCGGGATATCCGATGGACGAGTCGAGCTCATCGAAACTCTCGGCTTTCGTACCATTGTGAATCACGCCGGGCGGCGCCAGAGCAGGCATGGGTGGGGCATTGACATCGGGAATGGTGATCGATTTTCCAGACAGTTTGCCAGTGATTGTCTGGGGTCCGCGAGGATTTGATTTCTGCTGGTCGGTCATAGAGTCATCCTTCATCTATGCCTAAGAGTCCACAATAGACAACGTCTCGTTGGTTTTAGAATACAGCGTAGGATCTACCATCGGCAAAAAGCTTGTATTGTTTTGAAATACTTTTCGTGCTGTCTAAAAAGTGCCGGGTGCCGGCCCGGCAGCCGAGGTCCTTTTCTTTCGGGAAAAGGACCCAAAACCATTGACGCCCCGTCCGGCCTCAACAGATTGCTCGGACGCGAACTAGGAGGAGACGGGCTAACTCGCGGAGCTCAGACAAGCCCGTCAAGACCAAGAGCGTCCTATGATAGGCGCGGGCGGCAGGCGTCGGTCAGGGAAAGAAGGGATAATGAAGTAGAAAGAGATCATAGCCACCAAACATCCGCTGTGGACGAATAATGACGAATAACTCGAACATCTCTTTGAGATATTCAAGGTGCTGGCTCAAATAGATGGCTTGAAGCCTCTTTGTATGAATTACACTCTGCGGCTGTGACGGGTAAAGATCACCTCCTGCCTCGCTGCACTCGATGGGCACCCGCTCCCCTCTCCGCTCGCGGGTTAGGTTTCATCGTCTGTGGATAATGGACGTTTAATGAGGTCCGCACATTCGCGTCGAAGCACAGGCACGTCTGTCACGACGATGGCCCAAACCAGAGCGTCATCCACGGTCGAATACTCATGAGTCAGTTGGTTGCGAAAATCGACAATCCGGCGGGCCCGCGTGATCTCGCTAAAAGTTTCCGGCGCAATGCGGGCAAGCGCTGCCATCGCTTCACCCATAATGATGAATTCCCGCTCGACCGATGAGCGAATTAGACGATTATCCTGATATGCCGTCAAATCAAGATTCCGAACAGCATTCTCGATTGCGCCGCAGGCCTCAAGGATGTCGGCCAGGTAGGCTCGCTCGTCACGAGGCATAGAGCAACTGCTTGGTGCGTTCGATGTCGCGAGAGATGTATGGATTCTTGATCGCCCCGACCATGACCAAATCGATTTCCCGATCCAACAAGGCGCTGAGCTCGGCGCGAAGATCGAAGTACGCATCGACTCGCGCATACAACTCCATAGGCGCAAACTCGACGAGCAGGTCCACATCACTCTCCTTCAGATTGAAGTCTTCACGCAACGCGGAGCCGAATGCGTCAAGACGCGCAACGCCGTAACGAGCGCATACTTCTGCTATTGCTTCGCGTTTAGTCTCTAGTAGTCCAATCACGGTATCATCTATCCTAATTCACTCATTGTACCCGCAAAGCTGACGGTGCTGATAATAGCACCGAATCTCCATTAATCTCAAAACGGAGCAGTCAAGTTAATCTAGAGGTAACAGAGTCTGAGGCTGAATGGCAGGCCAGAGGACGGTTAATTCCAGTGGCGAGTTCGGCCACCGCAGGCGACGGAGGAGCAGATTCAAGTTTGGTTTCAATTAATTTCCGCTCTGTTTGGAAGATGCCGGGTTTCGGCCCGGCAGCCGACCCACTTTTGTTTTGGCAAAAGTAGGCAAAACCATTGACGCCCCGCCCGGCCTCATTGGATTGATCGGACGCGAAGTAGGGGGAGACGGGCTAACTCGCGGGGCTCGAACAAGCCCGTCAAGAACAAGAGCGTCCAATCATAGGCGCAGGCGGCAGGCGTCGAATTTCCTGAGTTATGGTTGGGAGTATTGAAGGATTCGCTCGATCAACTTTTGATGCTGCATCCGACTTTCCTGGTCCGGATCTTCAACCGATTCAATCGATTCGATGGAACGAACGTAGGCATCGGGAAACCGTAAATGCCTGGCACCCAGAACAATCAGTTCCTTATACCAATGAAAGGGCTTCAGGCTATGCTCAATGTAGGATGGCTGCGCAAGGTATATAAGGCAGGAATACTCTTGCCCATGGAATTCTACCGTGAGTTGGCTATCATGATATCCATTCCCTTCGAAACGGTCGAGTACAGGTTTATGGGCTGAATCTATTTGATAGATGCCCCCATACACTTCATCAGATTCTTCTCCCGTGCGGGCCAGGTTGCACTTACTCGAACCATCCTGACCCCTATTCTGAAAAGCCAATCGGTATGATCTCAACTCAACCACATCAAGCAATTCGGCAGACGGCACGCGTTCCTGCAACCGCACAGGGTGGAGGTTCGAACCATAGGCCAAATAATAGAGCAAACCCTCACTCATCCTTCATTTAAATTTCGTAGAAGCATGCGTCCTCTTACCCCGCACTACGATCCAAGAATCCCTGTCGGCTTCCCATCTAGACTGAGCTGGCTCCTCTTTTGCCAATACTCCGAGATTCCTTCCTCGCCCTTCTTCTCCGCCCACGTTGAAAGCACACGACGGTCCTCAACATAGTTCATGAAAGGCACAGCATGACCGCAGGAAGTTTGCACCCGATCGATAGACACCAGGAAGTACTGCCGCGTCCCTGCGGTAGGCTGCAATTGAATCGAAAACTCCGCCCAACGAGCATCCCTGGGATGAAAGACCTGTGCTGTGCCATAGACCCGAAGGATTCGTGGCGGCCCTTCAAAAGCGCACCACATCATCGTCATTCGATTGGATTCCAAAAGATGGGCTGCCGTTTCGTTCCCGCTACCGGTCAAATTCATCCAGAGAATCTCGTGAGGATTGAGCACACGAAGCGAATCCTGGCCCTTCGGTGAGAGATTGATTCTCCCGTCCGGGGCAGCCGTCGCCACAAAAAATACTTTTTGTGTGCCGATAAATTGGCGCAACTCATCACTTAGCTCCTGGAATTGATTAGCCACGATTACGCTCCATTGACTTTAGTTTCTCACAACACAGCCCATTTTTCAGATCATACCCAAAGAGGGCACATGGGCTAAAGGATGTCTGTGGTACAGCCTAACAATAATTGCACGGATTGAAAAATTTTGAATTAGATGCCGGGTTTCGGCCCGGCAGCCGAACTACTTTGGTTTCGGCCAAAGTAGTCAAAACCATTGACGCCCAGTTCGGCCTCATCGGATTGGTCGGATGCAGGAGAGAGTGCGGGCCAACTCGCCAGGCTCAAACAAGGCCCGCCGGCTGATCAGAGCATCCGCCCATGGGGCCGAACGGCAGGCGTCGGTTACCAAAATAGAGAAAAATGAAATAGAAAAGAGCGGAGCGATATCCCAGTGAGCGAACGATTCGAGCTGCGTCTTAGGACGTCTTACCACGACGGTGCTGATAAAATTCGCTATGTATCCGAGCAAGCTCAGCCGTGGCCTTTTTAATTTTTTCAAGAATAAGCTCAAAATCTTGTTTTTTGTAAACCATATTATGCCCGTATGTTGGTAAAAGTATTAAAGCATCGGGCTCAGATTCGCAAACACCCCATACGCCATGAGCCACTTTATTTCTTCCTTCGCCCGCCTTTCGCAATTTATCCAAAACAGATGATACGTCTTTGCTTTGCGCTTCATTTTTAATGACCCAGACAGCCAGTTTTTTAACTAGACTGACTTTGGCATGAATGCTTTGTAGCTCATCAAAAATTTGGAAGGCAACAGGGTGTGATGGTGGTTCAAATTCTGGATGCTTTGGAAGATAGACGCCCATTAAATGGCCATAAAACATGCTAATTGAATTTTCGACAAATGCCCAGTCCGCGCATGCACATCCTATTAGCGCAGCCAACTCCGGTCTTTTAAGGAGTGTGCCTGGGCCATATGATACTGATTCACCAACTCCCAAAGGATTGGCCATTTTTTGTCCTAACAAAGTTCGCGGCTGACCAGATGGCCGACGGCTCGTTTGTTCCAGCCGCGAGTTCGGCCACAGCAAACAGCTGATGAGCGGCCCAAGCCACGGACTCCGTTCACCGGACCTCTCATCAGTTTCTTTCCTTCCCACGTCGAGCACGCATGGCCCACTGTATCCACACTTTCCTCCCGTTCACCGCCTGCGGTCGGCTAAACGAACGGACGCTAAAGCTCAGTGGCTCGCCTTGTCCGCGTCCGCTGGAACGCCTAGTGCGACAAATTTTTTGAAGTTTTTTCCAATCTTGTTAGCGAAAACCTTGACCGTTTCTTCTGGAATGGCATCGCTCATCAACATAGGTTGAGAGAATGCGTCATGCCATTCGAGCAGGACTAAATCTTTACGGTAGACATGGAAATGAACAGCCAATTCTGGTTCCGCATGATGCTTCATGATCTTAGACAACTCGGTCAATACGAGACGCGTTGCAGGGACGTGGAATATCTTCGGGCGTGGCCATATAGTTCCCCTAGCAATGTGTAATGTTCCCGAAACTGAGTGTGTGGCGATGAACCTATCAATCTCTGCGTCCGGAGTACCCCCCTCAATATAGAGAACAGCATCCTCTGAAATCCAGCCTTTGAGTGCGTTGAACATTTCCGCGAAGGTCTTCGGTCCTTCAACCTCCCAATAGGTCTCCCTTGTGTTCAGACGAATGCCTTCCATTTGGTCGTTTGGTACCGATTTAAATAATCTAGTGAGCCAACCCATTGCTGCTTCTTTGTTTGGGCAGTCGATTGGTCACCTAAACCTTTCCATTACCCATCGAACGGGCATAGTCATTTTTATCCACACTTTCCTCACGTGCGTCACACCGCTTTTAGGGGTCTGGTTGATAAACTTGTTATGCCAAATAGTCGAAGAGCGCATAGCATTGCTCCAAGAAACCAAACGCGGCAAGAACAAAGCCGACGTGGATTGGAAGGACATACACCAAATAGTTAAAGCAAAATGCAGGTCGAATGAGTGGTACGACTTTGGCAAAATATGCATGGTCATCGGGTTGGTTGGTGTAGGTGAACGTGCGAGTCGAATACTCAAACCCATCTATCTTCTTTAGGTCGTCTTCAGGCAGTTTGTCTACGTCGTACTGAATCTCCGTCACCGATTCGTCATACTTTATGACCAAACCTTGACCGGGTTGAAGATAGTCGCGCCCTGACGCAGCTACCAGCCGGCGAGTGAATTCCAAGCGATTAAGTTGAGAAAAAAAGGAGGACTTCTTTGCATTCTTGAAGGCAAAGAATGCCAGTTCCTTTTGTACCGCGAAGTAATACACGGCGAAGGAATAGATAAAGAGTAACCATAATCCAGCAGTTACTACCCAAGGGCGGCCAACTTTGGCAACGACAACCGCCAACGTGGCGGACTGAACCTCGATGTTGGCGAATTCTATGAAGAGAACAATTGTGAGAAAGACTAAAAACGTTCGCCGCGCCTTTTCAAGCTTTTCTGAGCCGGAGAATTCAACCGACGCCTTCGCTATTTTGACATCCTTGTAGATCAGGTCGTCCGTCAATCATTGCTCCTTTTGGCCTAACAATATTTAGGCGGGTCCGCAAAAAATGCGGACCTTTAATTTACTATCCGTATGAGAAGCCTTTGAATTTCCCGCTAAGTGGTTGCGATCCCAATTATATTAAATGGTTCCCTACTCGCCCAAACGCTTATCACGGATTCTTTTTTGGATCAGCCTAGCTCTATCTCCTTGAACGTGATCAATGCCCATTCAAAGGACTGTCAAACCATTCAACATTCAGAATGATAATTTAATAATCGTCGAGATAAGTCAAGGAAAGATTGGTGGTTCCTCGAAAATCATTCGAGGCCGAAACCAAAGGATTAAATCCATCTGGTCTCTTTTCAACTACCAAGAAAATCGTCCGGCTAGGCACAGATCCCTCGCCTTTGGCTCGGGATGACAAATTCCTTAAGAACACGGACGCCTGCCGCCCGTCCCCATGATCGGACGCTCTTCTTCCTGACGGGCTTGTGTGAGGCAGCGAGTTAGCCCGTCTCTCCCTCCTTCGCGTCCGAACAATCTAATGAGGCGGGCGGGGCGTCAATGGTTTTGCCCACTTTGACCGAAACCAAAGTGGCTCACCTGCCGGGCCGAATCCCGGCAATACGGAACATCACCCCGACACCAACTCAGCGGGAATAAGTAAGTGTTGAGGTACGAAGTTGTTCCTCTGGTCCGAGGCCTGCCGGCTGGCCCACGGGAGGACGCTCTGATTCCTTGGCGGACCTTGTTTGAGCCAGGCGAGTTGGTCCGCCCTCCTCAACCTGGCGTCCGTCCCCTCTCATGAGGCCAGACGGGGCGTCACTT
>JBATLR010000461.1:0-3440 GCA_049289415.1 Nitrospirales bacterium | reverse complement strand
GATCCGTAACTGCTCAATCAGCAGTGGAATATCGTCTACCCGTTCTGTTAGGACCTTCGCTTCTGTTTCCATAACAGAAGCATAAAACCAATTCGGCTTTTGATCCAAAAATCATCGAAAGATGAGTTATTATTATTTAGACGGGGAATTTTATGACCATTATCTTTTCGCCTTGCTACAGAACGAAAGACCGACTACCAATTAAATCGTTTGTGCGCAAGGTGGTGCGTATTATGCTAACTGCAATTTTCATCCTATTGGCTTGCCTGCTCATTCTTGTGGGCGTGCTACAGCTCTGGAGCCACGGAAAACCGACCCCCTTCGTGGATGAAAACGGAAGTCCGCTGGCGGGCAGCATTTCGGAGAAAGTGTTTGTTAACATCAACGGCGTGGAACACGGGATGTTCATCAAGAGCAAAGATGCAACGCATCCAGTGCTGCTTTACCTGCATGGGGGGCTGCCTGAGTACTTCCTGACTCAGCAATACCCGACTGGTCTTGAAGACTATTTCACCGTCGTTTGGTGGGAACAGCGCGGTTCAGGAATCTCCTACAGTGCCGACATTCCACCGGAGACGATGACACTGGAGCAAATGTTATCTGACACGCTGGAGGTGACGAACACCTTGCGCCACCGCTTCGGTCAGGAAAAGATATATCTGATGGGACATTCGGGGGGAACCTTTATTGGCATCCAGGCGGCGGCACGGACGCCGGAGTTGTACTCCGCTTACATTGGCGTGGCTCAGATGTCGAATCAGCTTAAATCTGAAAGACTGGCGTATGAGTATATGCTTCGGCAGTTCAAAGAGAGCGGAAACGCAAAAATGGTGCAAAAACTCGAAGAAGCGCCAGTCACGATGACGGACGGCACACCGGACGCATACCGTGCATTGCGTGACCCCGCCATGCACAGTCTTGGCATCGGCACGACACATGACATGAACTCAGTAATCACGGGTATCTTGTTGCCGTCGCTGACCAGCAGAGAGTACACGTTGGGCGAAAAGATCAATATGTGGCGCGGCAAATCCCGCTCCGGCATTAGCATTCTGTGGGATAAGATGATCAGCACAGACTTGTCCAAACAAGTGCTTGAGCTTGACCTGCCCGTCTATTTCTTTGAAGGCATCTTCGATTACACTTGCTCCTACACCGAGGCAAAATCCTATTTTGAGAAACTCAAGGCGCCAGTAAAAGGGTTTTACACCTTTGAACAATCTGCTCACAGCCCATTGTTTGAAGAACCTGAAAAAATGGGCCGTATTTTGCAGGAGGACGTACTGGCAGGGACGAATAGCCTTGCTGACACAAAGTAAGTGGATATCGAACCGTGGCTGATGTTGTCTTCAGTCTCAGGCAAGTGGCGCACCTGACTCCAACTCCAGTGGATAGCAGTTCCGCCGCGGGTTGTACGCTTTGTTGTTTGTTCTTGAAAGATGTCTCAATAGGTCAACCATCAAGGGGACTAAAATGAAAAACACGAAAACAGTGAAGGAAGCGTATGCCTTTTTAGGATTAACACTTGCGTTTTCCTATTTCGTTTTCTGGGGTCCTCTGGCTCTTTTTAAGATCCCAGCCATTAGTTTCGTGAGTGATATTAAAGGTCCCGTCTGGGCGATCGCGCTATTTCTTGTCGGACCATTCGTACCCTCCTTGTTGGCGATTTTTCTGACCTGGAAAAAGGAGGGGGTGTCTGGATTACGAGTATTAGGTCGGCGTATCATTCAATTCAAGCTTGGCTGGCGTTGGTACGGGTACACCTTCCTGATCGTTATTGCTGGAACGGCTGGACAACTCACCATTAACAAACTCATCGGCAATACATTTGATGGAACACTGTTCATTAAGCAATTAGGGAGTTTTTTTCCACTACTGATCCTTGGCCCGCTGTCAGAAGAAATCGGTTGGCGCGGCTATGCACTGGGAAGACTTCAGACGCGGTGGAATGCGTTGACTTCGTCCTTGATTGTGGGTTTGGTTTGGGCATTGTGGCATCTACCGTTGTTTATGGTGGTGGGCACTTCTCAGCATGAATTGGGAGTCCCGTTCATTGGCTTCCTGATAAAGTTGATGGCCAGTTCGATTTTGTACACGTGGCTTTACAACAACACCAAACAGAGTCTCTGGTCAGCGATTCTGCTTCACTGGTTATATACATACGCTGCCCAGGTGTTGTCTTCCGGGGTAGTCCGGTCTCCTCTATATAACTGGCTAGAATATTTACCCTATGTGCTCATTGCGCTGGTTGTCCTGATCATTTGGGGGCCTCAACGGCTCACTCGAAGTAGTACCGGGGTCACAAAGTCAAAGGCGGGCGAATAAAGCGCGCAGGCGACAAGTGGGCGTCTGCCCGATTTCAAGCAGTTTCCTTGGCTCAAGCTGGTTCCGTCAAAATGGCTGGGGCTCGTCCCGCCCACCAGCAGGTTTTGCAGAATGTTCGACATCCAAAAAGGGAAAGACATACATGGACATAAAAGTGATCATCATCATAGGTTTCTCATACTTGTACGGCTGCTTTGAAGTGTTCATGAATTGGAGACAAAGAGGCCAGGGCAAGCTCAACTCTTCGCACGACAAGGGAAGTTTACAGGCGTTATATGTCCTCATTACGCTTGGCTACTTTTTGTCATTTTCGATCGGCGCGACAAAAACAGGGCGGATTTATCCCTGGGATACGTTTTTTGCAATTGGAGTTGCTTTGATTACGCTAGGATTGATCATCAGAATCCACTCCATGTTGACGCTCAAGCAATATTTCACCTATTCGGTTGCCAGAGCCGATGACCATCAATTGGTGGAAACAGGACTGTATAAAGTCATTCGACATCCCGGCTATTTGGGGCAATTAATGATCTTCCTTGGGATCTCGATTTCGTTGTCGAATTGGTTGTCTATCCTGGCAATGATGCTTCCCATTGCGCTTGGATACGGCTACCGAATCAAAGTGGAGGAAAGATTCATGCTTGAACAGTTAGGAAAAGAATATCTGGATTATCAACAGCGCACAAAGAGAATGATTCCACTGATCTATTGAGATGTTACACCACAAAGCGTTGAGCCAGCGCGAGCTGAAAATCCTGAGGCTGATCACCCAGGGACTCTCGAACCGGGAGATCGGCAAGCGGCTTTTCCTCGCCCTGGACACAGTCAAAGGGCACAACCGCAGAATCTTTGAAAAGCTCCAGGTTCAAAGCCGCACCGAAGCCATAGCTCGCGCCCGTGAGTTGGGCCTGTTGTAGCCTAAACAAAATCCCTCACTAAACTCCTCTCAACCGCAAGACCAAAGCCCTTCACTTTTCTCCTCTCCGCAGCAAAAATAACACCACCGATCAACACCAAAGTGTCTATACAGCAACACCGTGCAGGCCCTATACTATTTTTGCGTTCACCAAAAGGCAACACCGGTTGCACCAGTTACTCATCACAGGGACAGGGTC
>JBATLR010000460.1:0-51457 GCA_049289415.1 Nitrospirales bacterium | reverse complement strand
GCCTTGCCCTTAGTGTTTCCTGTGTTGAAGTATCTCATGAAGCCCATGTTCAAGCCCTACGATAACGCCTGGTTTTCCGTCGGCAATGTAAAGAAGGTGAATAAAGAGAATATTGGCTTCCAATTTAAATTTACCCGTGGATTTAAAGAAGCCTTTATGCCAGAGCAACAGATTGAGAAAAATATTTGGGTGGTCAAAGCGACTCCGGCAGTACAACAAGCCGTATACGAGGGAAATGATAAAAAGTTTTATGATGATAAGGGCGATGTTATCTGGGTTAACAAGTCAAATTCTCCCTATATCGGCTACTCTGGCAAATGTCCTCATCTGGGTTGTGGATATAAATGGAGAAAGACGAAAAACTTTCCAGATGGGGTATTTTTGTGCCCTTGTCATCTGAGTATTTATGATGAGGCTGGAAAAGTTATCGACGGGCCGGCACCGAGACCGCTCGATGTCCTTCCTCTGCAAGTTGATGCCGGTGGAGAAGTGAAGATCATTGATGTTGAGTATAAAGCCGGGGTTAATAACCAAATTCGGCTTCTGTAAAAGCCTAGGATGGAATGGTGAAAGGCGCATGAAGGAAGACAGTCAAGTCGCAAGTCAACAAAACGCATTCGAAAAGGTTGTTGAATTTGTTGATGAGCGGGTAGGTCTGAAAAATATTCAGGCAAAAATGCTGAATGAGCCAATTCCTGGTGGGTCTCGCTGGGCCTATGCTTTTGGCTCTGTATTGCTATTTATTTTTATACTTCAAGTCGTCACTGGGATACTGTTGATGTTCTATTATGTCCCCAGTACGGATCATGCTTATGCGAGTACACAATATATCATCCACGAAGTAGACTATGGTTGGTTTCTTCTGAGCTACCATTTTTGGGGTTCCTCTGCCATGGTAGTGATGGTCTTCGCGCATATGTCTCAAGTATTTTTATGGGGTGCCTATAAAAAGCCCAGAGAACTGGTCTGGTTAGTTGGATTGGCTTTATTTGGTATTGTGATGGGTTTTGGTTTTACAGGTTATCTCCTCCCATGGGATCAACGCGCATACTGGGCAACGGTGGTTGGCGTAGAAATCATGGATAAGACCCCAATTGTAGGGGATTTTTTAGCTCGTTTTCTTAAAGGTGGTCCCACCCCAGGGCAAATGACCCTAAGCCGGTTTTTTGTTATTCATGTTATGGTATTGCCGGCTGCCTTAGCAGGGCTGGCTGGCCTTCATATTTTTCTTTTTAGAAAGGCTGGGCCCGCAGGTCCGTTTAGGGGCACACCTGATGAAATTAAGGCTAAAACGGATTACTTTTTCCCGCGTCAAATCTGGAAAGATATTGTGGCCATGGCCACTGTATTTTTAATCATCTGCTCCCTTGCCTTCATTGAGCCAGTCGTTTTGCTGGAACAAGCGACTCCAGATCCTGGTGATTATCATCCTGAGCCAGAGTGGTATTTCTTGTTCTTGTTTCAATTGCTTCGATTGAAAATTTTTGGCGGGGAATTTGGCCAATTTCTTGGGGCTATGGCCATACCCGGGGCATTTATGGCGTTTTTGGCGGCCCTGCCATTTTTGGATACAAGTTCAGAGCGAAATATCTTTAAGCGGCCAATGGCTCTGATTGGTTGGACGGTGATTATGGTATTTATTCTGGTGTTTACTGTGTCTGCCATTATAAACCGGCACTTTTTGGACTAATCTCTAGGAACATATGTCAAATACGAAGTTAGGGCTTTTAGTTTTTTGGCCTACATTCTGGACCGGATTTCCAATAAAGATGGTGGTTGCTTTGTTGTTGCTTGCGGCACATATGCATCCATGGGAGGGGAGCGGACTTTTTCTATTGTTACTTGTCTCCATACCCGTGGATATTTGGGCTCTTGGTCTATGTGCGAGAACCGTATTTATTGACAGGTTAAAGGTCGATCCGAAACCGGGCATTGGTCTTCATCTTTGGATCCGATGGGTTGTCTTTAGTGCTTTGGCATTACCGATCATCATGATCGTGGTGTCCACGGTGACGGAGACTACTCAGTCGGTGGTTTCCAGTATTGTTGAATCTATTAAAGAGAATATATTCGTCATTCCGGTCGCTGAACAGATCAGTCTTGAGCTGGTGATGTGGGGGAGTGTGGCGTCTATTGTGCTTATCCTTTGTATATTGGGGTGGCTGTATGGCCTAGGGTGGCTCGCTCAACCATTTGTAAGAAATGCGACACCGGTAGAAGGGTCAGCAGTGGACCAGGCTAATTTTTGGGATAGCTTACGTATACCATCGGATCAGCCTCTGCTCTTAACCGCATTTACTGGTGCGGGGGTCGTGCTGGTGTTTCTCTTCTGGGTTCTCCTGCCTGCTACGACGCCACACCCACATGAAGAATATGTCTATACTTTTGAAAAAAAAGAAGTGGTCAAAGTTGAACCACAAAAGGTATTGAAGGAAGCGGAGCAAGTTCTGGCCAACGCGGAACTAGTGGTGAGTAAGCTTCAGGAGGAAAAGTCTGAAAATACAGAAACGTCTTTAGAAGCTGGCGACCTTTCACCTAAAGCCAAACAGGAAAATAAGGCTGGAAAGCAACCTCCAAAGGATGGGGGAAACCCCTAGCAAGGTTTAGGGGCTCTGGTGAGAAGCCTTGAACAAAATTATGAACGATCGAAGGGGGGCCAGAATGACATCGGCCGGCCAATTACGACACGCAACCGTTGTGCAAGGAATGAATAGGAT
Organism: Nitrospirales bacterium; assembly: GCA_049289415.1. Taxonomy (GTDB): domain Bacteria; phylum Nitrospirota; class Nitrospiria; order Nitrospirales; family UBA8639; genus Nitrospira_E. The sequence goes on along the minus strand of JBATLR010000460.1, from coordinate 48,740 downwards.
GCCTGGATTGCTTAAATTTGGAAGTTTTTTGGCCCTTCTCTTTCTCCCGGCTTTAGCTATGGCGGCTGGAGGTGCTGAGATTCAGGCCATGTCGGTGGAATATCGGGATGTCCCTGGAATCGGTAGCCGTAACCTGGTTTGGGTTGTCGCGCAACAGCATTTGTTACTGGCTGGCTTCGTGTTAGGTGTTCCGATTTTTGCCTGGATTTGCGAGTTGGTTGGATGGAAAACCAAGGAACAACGGTACGACAAGCTCGCCAAAGAGTTTACCAAGCTCCTGACGTCAGCCTATGCCACCACAGCCCTTTTCGGAGGAATCCTTCTGTTCCTTCTGATCGGACTCTATCCAAAGTTGATGGCCTACCTGACCGATATGTTTTTCCCTTCCTTCCTTGTCTATTGTCTGCTCTTCTTATTGGAAACGGCCACCCTGTATATGTATTGGTATGGGTGGGATTATATGCAGGGAAATAAAAAGACTTTCCATCTTTTATTAGGTTTTCTTCTAAATCTTTTTGCCCTCGGAATCATGATTGTCCCAAACTCATGGGCAACCTTTCAGGCCAGTCCAGTGGTGGTGGGGGAGGGAGATGCTTGGGCTAGGGCTTGGATGGCAATGCAAAACCCAACCTGGTGGCCTGTCAATATCCATAGATTAATCGCCAACGTGGTGTTGGGTGGATTTATAGTGGGAGCGTATGCGGGTGTCCGCTATTTACTCGCGGTTTCACGTGAAGAGCGGGAGCACTACGATTGGATGGGGTATGTCGGGAATTTTATTGGCGTGTTTGGTATGTTGCCCCTCCCATTTGCCGGCTATTGGCTTATGCGGGAGGTCTACCAATACAACCAACAAATGGGGATTACCCTTATGGGTGGCTTCTTGGCATGGTTGTTTATCCTTCAGGCTATGCTCATCGGAGTGCTCTTCCTCGGAGCCAACTATTATTTTTGGATGGGAATTACCCACCGAATACCAGGGTCTGAAGGCCAATATAAAAAACCGGTTATGGGGATGTTGATCGTCCTGTTATTGTGTCTTGGTGTGTGGATGACTCCGCATTCCTTGGTGGCGAGCTTGGCGGAAGCCCAAAAAATGGGTGGTACCCACCATCCTTTACTGGGGGTGTTCGGGGTGATGTCCGCAAAAATGACCGTGTCCAATATCATGATCCTCGTGACATTTATGAGTTTCATTATGTATTGGCGGGCGGGAAAGCAAGAAACCGCAGGATGGGCTAAGGCTGCCAAGGCTATTATGGGAGGGTTACTGGTTATCGCAGGTATCGCCGTTGTGGTTCTCGGGGTATGGGGGTATTTTGTCCCAGCCATTATCCGGATTAATTATTTCTCGGTTGCCCAGGTGTTAATTGTGCTGTTCATCATGGTTACGTTCACACCATTAACCGCTTTGTTAATGAAAAGTGCCAAAACGACAACGGAAATGGTATGGGGAAAAATGCCCATTCGAGCAGGATATAGCTTGGTCTTAAATGCGGTGATGGTCATCTTGCTCATGTCCCTAATGGGGTATGCACGATCATCATCTCGGGTGCACTGGCACATTTATGGCGTCATGAGAGATACCTCGGATTATGCTTATTCCCCTGCGTTAGGGTATGCGGCGGCATTTATGTCCCTTAATACATTTGTGTTTTGCCTGATCGTCGCGTTTATTTTTTGGGTGGCGACCTTGGGGGATAAGGCCAAAGCTCAGCCACCAAAGGGATCTACCATGGAGATTCCTGGCCGCACCGCTCCGGCAATGGCTGGTGGTGCGCCGAGTTCAGGGGAAAAAATTAAATAGGGATGGAATAAGAGAAGGACTCAAGAGTCATACATCTTTGAAAAGCATGGGTGAGGAAACATGAGTGAAGTCGCGCTATTGCAGATAATCGGCATGTGTGTCATTGGGGTGGGTATCCTCATCCTGTTGTTTATTAAGGGCATGTTCCTTCGGGTACTTGGTTTCGTCGCGATGGTATTGGGAGTCTTTAGTTTAATTGCTTTGAGTGTTCCCCAAATGGCCTCCTTGCCTCCGGCGGTAGAAACATTCGATCTTGCAAGCGTCAAAAGTCCAGATGATTTGGCCTCCATTGGGCAAAAAATATTTTTTAGCAAGGGACAATGTGCGTTATGCCATTCCATTGGACCGAGCGAATCGGCCAGATGTCCTGATTTAAATGGCATTGGAGCAAAACTTTCTGCTGAATTTATCTATGAAAGTTTAACCCAGCCTCAAGCTTATATTTATTTAGACTTCAGGCATGATGGTATTCCCAAAGAATATCCTGCTCAGATGCCCCATATCGACCAGGATCCCATCGGCTTAAGCAAGCAGGAAATTTATTCGGTCATTGCGTTTCTCCAAAAAATGAGTGGGGAGCCCATCAGTATCAAAGTTGAAGATATAATGGAATCTGCCCAAGAAACAGCCAATTCCTTAAAAGTGGCTTCGGTCTCCTCCCCACTTAAATCTCAATTGCAGAATTTGGCGGATCACTAAAGGAATAGCCACAATGAGGAGAATATCATGAAAGGCCCTATCATAAGTGGAGCTATCATTCTGGCTGGAATGTTCATATTTTTAAAATTCCTTCTTCCATTAGTGACGGCACCTCTTCCAGCCAGTTTAATTTACCTATATTTGGCCCTTGTTCTGAGTGGAATTATGATCTATGGAACCATGAGTGCGCCATCCTTGGAGGCCATGATGGGGCCAATCTTCAGATTTTTATCGGGGGAAGGACAGACGGGCGCAGGGCAGATGGCCCGCTTGGCGGTGTTGGTTATGTTCCCGCTTTTGGTGGGGTGGCAAACGTACAGTCGTTTGGTTCCTAGTGATCTACCCCCTGCCGAAAATAGGACCATTCATCCGGCCCCGCCAGGTGAATTTGTCGGCTTATCAAACCCTTATCCTAAAACCCCTGAGAATATTATGATGGGCAAAGGCCTGTATGCCGCCTACTGCTCACCCTGTCACGGAGCAAATTATGATGGGAAGGGTCCAGCGGCGCCTGGCTTTAATCCTCCTCCTGCCAACTTTAGTGATCCGGGAACAATTGCGCAATTACAAGAGGCGTATTTGTTCTGGAGAATTAAAAAAGGGGGAGTGGGTTTGCCCGTCGAAGGAATGCCTTGGAAATCGGCTATGCCCAGATGGGAAGAGGAATTGCCAGAAGAGTTTATTTGGAAAATTATTATGGGTGAATATGATGGGGCACACCAATCCCCTCGGACTTGGGAAGAAGAAGAAGAATAGACTCAAGCCAATTATGTTTTTGATGAATGAGTGGAGAATATGACATGTTGAACGGACTAGGAAGCCTCAGGACACTATCCATTATTGGGCTGTTCGGGGTCCTGGGATTTTCGACAGCTTTTGCCAATGAGCCACCTGCTTCGGAAGAGCTAGGTAGTGTCTCGGTTCGATTGTATCAATTAGAAGGCAGCTTGCCGTTAGAAGACCCAAATTCTTCACAATGGGATTCGGTGCCTAGTTCTGAATTTAACCTGGCGCCCCAGGTGCATTGGCCTCCTAGAATCCAGGAGGTGACGGTGAAGTCAGTCAAGGTCAAAGGGGTTCATAATGGCCAAGAACTGGCTATTCTCGTGGAATATGCAGATCCTACCGAAGATGCCGCCGATGCCGCAGCACTTGAATTTATGGTGGGTGATAAACCAGCTCATTTCGCGCATGGTCAAGAAATGTTGCAGGTTGAAGGGGGACCCGTAAACATTTGGTTTTGGAAAAATGAAAGTGGCAAGGCAATTGATATGAGCGCAAAAGGGTTTAAGACCTTGGAAACCCAACCCCACCAGGATGTTCGAGCAAAAGGTGTTTGGCAAAATGGTATTTGGAAAGTGGTCTTTTCCCGTTTATTGAAAACGGAGGATGCTCAGGATGTCCAAGTAGAGGAAGGCGAATGGCGAAATGTAGCATTTGCCTTTTGGGATGGGGCGGTTGTCGATGGTCTGGTAAAGGAAAAGGGGGGCCAGAAAGCCGTCTCCACTTGGTGGTATGTTCGGGCAGAACCGAGTGCGGATAATTCCATTTTTGGTTGGGTTATTTTGGGGTTAGCCCTCGCAGCGGCCTTTGAATTGGTGATAGTCAGAAAACTGAGAAAGGGGCAATCAGTATGAAACGGGTAGCGGGAGGCGGTCGCGATATGACAGTCATCGGGTTGGCCGTACTCGGAATAACCTTCACGCTATTTTCTGGCTGTGCGCTTTTTGAGGATGAAAGAACTGCGAAGGGTCGAAAGCTCTATAACCACTATTGTAGTCATTGCCATGGGGAGACCGGACAACAGGGAGAAGGTTTCAATTGGGAGCGCATGTCGGATCCACGACCTAAAAATCTCGCATCCACTGCCGAAATGTCCACTTTCAGTGATGAGGAGATTTTTCATACCGTTTATCGGGACATGAAAGATACGACGGATCAAAAAGTCATTGATGATGAGAACTATTTTGCAGTACCCACCATGCCGACCTTTAAGTACACATTATCGGAGGAAGAAATCTGGTCAATTGTGGGATACGTTCGAACCCTTCATGGGATGTCGCTGAGCTATGATTTGGAAACCAGAAAGAAAGAATTAGAAGAGGCCTTGCAGGTGGCGCAGCAAGAGATGGAAACCACAAAGGCAGCCTATGAGGCAGCCACCGAAAAGGCCGAGGCAGCACAAGCAGCCTATGAAGAAACGTTAACTGATGAGCAGCTTGAAAGTTACGAACCCAAAGAAGTGACCATTCCTGAAGAAGCCGTGTTTCTTGCCGCCAATGAAAAATATGAAACGGCAAAAGCCGCTGTTGATAATTTTTTAAAACGACCCAAAAAGCCACAAATCCCACGGCCTGATCTTTCCATAGCTGAAGAGGACCGTGCGGCCCAAGCTAAACTGGGAAAGCAGTTATATAACGATAAATACGGATGCCAGGGATGTCATAGTCTCAACGATGAAGGTGGAATGGTTGGCCCTGCGTTGGATCGAGCAGGTTTTCGCCTCAATCCTACATGGGTCTATCGATGGATTCTGTATCCTCAAGCCATGAAAAAGCATACCAGGATGCCAAATTTGGGGATTTCAGAGCAAGATGCAAAGGCTCTCACGTATTATCTAGAAACGCTCCAGGCCCCAAAGCCAGAGCGTCAGAGTTCAACGGCAGAATAACCTCCCAACGGTCATTTCTCTTCTTGAGAAGTGTCTTTTTTAGGCTAAACCTTAGCCTAAAAATGTGCTCTTCTATTATTTTATTTCCATCCAGGAACCTGTAAACGCCGATAGTCTAAAGCATCGAGAAATGCCCCTGATGACCACGTCAGGGGGAAAATTAGAAATACGAAGATAAGTGCCTAAGATTCGAGGGAGGTATTTGGCAAAAAAAATAAAGTAAACGGTCGATTTGTAGTCCTTTCCAAATGTACCTATCGAAGCCCCATCAAAATTCCTCCTAAAATAAGTACACCAATCCAGATATGTTGTTTGAATAAAGACAAGGCTTTCTCCCCTGAAATCTTTGAGCGGAGAAGAAGGACTTGATAGCCCAGTATGACAGCTACTCCCACTAAGGTGAGAGAATATTCAATTCCCAGATGATTGATCCTGGCGACCAAGGCCAAGCACCCCAGCATAAAAAAAGCGGCAATCCCCACCCCAAGCCAGGTGAAGGATCCAAAGAGAATGGCGGTGGATTTGACTCCAATTCTTTGGTCATCATCCTTATCCTGTATGGCGTAAATCGTATCGTAGACCATCGCCCAACATACCGTTGCTGCAAAAAGAACCCAGGCCGACAGGTCCAATTCGTTGCGAACAGCGGCCCACGCCAAGACGCCACCCCATCCAAATGCTAACCCCAAAACAAATTGGGGAACATGGATGAAACGCTTGCAGAAGGGGTATCCCCCAGCAAGCAGCAATGCCACAGGGCTCAAAAAAAGCGTTAGGGGATTCAAGAACAATAACAAGGTGGCTGCTAGACCCAGCAAGACGGCCAGAAATGCTACTGCTTGGGAAGGCGTTAATTGGCCGGAGGCGAGGGGGCGATGCCGTGTTCTTTGGACTTCCCGATCGAATGACCTGTCTGCCAGATCATTCATAATCACTCCCGCACTTCGCATGAGGAATGATCCAAAAATAAAAATCAAAAGAAGTTTAAGGCTGGGCCAACCTTCAGAAGCCAGAAACAGAGACCAAAGCGTGGGGAAGAGTAAAAGTAGAGTCCCTGTTTGATTGAACAATCGGATTAGATTGGCAAATGCAACGGAAGAAGGCATAGACCGTATGTAGGGATGACTAAAAGAATAAGTGAAACTTATGGCGTGACATGAGAATTGCTTAATCCACCTGATCAGAGCAAATAACCCCTGAGCTCTGGTTCATGCCAATGTGAATCTGACTCAGGGAGCTCTACAGGGTTAATTCACCGTAAATCGTGCGATACAGAGGATTCGATCCGGTTCTTTCGAAGGGGCAACCACGATCATCCATTCGCCGGTATGTAAATCTGGATGTAGTGATTTCATGCTCCACATGCGATAGCCTGGAGAAGGCTGAATCGGGATTTCCACTTCTGAAATTTTTGTCCATGTTCCGTCCGTTTTGTGATGCCAACTGTGACGAATCTTTCCTGTTGTGGTTGCTTCAATTTTGGTCCAAAATATGACTTGGGAGGTTTTTGAAGTTTGAACCACTGGAATGGCCGCTTGCCCGTTTTTATCTTTTTCGCAATAGGCTGAAGGCAGGAATATTCCCTGTGGGTTTCTCTTGTTCACTTCTTTGGATAACACAACAGCCTTAACCAGAAAGTCAGCCTGTGCTAATAGAGGTGTACCTGCCAAACCGATCAAGAGCCCGATTCCCCAAAATATGTGTTTTGCTCGATCACCCACTTCCGCCCTCATATGGATCTTGAGACAACGTCAACCCAAGAAACTAAAATATACCTGCGGCCTTGTCAATGGATGGAGTGAGGAGAGGATAAAGGGGCGGAACCTCCGAATGCTCGGCCAAAATCATCCAATTTTCGAAAAGAGCCAGAATCTTTGGAAGTTGACGTTACTAAGCGACGAAAGGTATAAACGACCACATAGAAAGCCTACCAAGCTTGTGTTCCAGGTCTTTCTGTCTTTCGCGATTTGATTCCTTCCAATGTGGGCCGGCGTAGCTCAGTGGTAGAGCAGCTGATTCGTAATCAGCAGGTCGGTGGTTCAATCCCACTCGCCGGCTCCAGCCAATATCCTATCGGATAAGCTTTTAAAGTTATAGGTCCAAGAGATTCCGCTTTTTCCACCTTTCCTAGCAAAGGTGGGTAATCTGATCTGGATGAATAGAGCCTCCATGGCTGCCATTTCTTTTCCGGTCCGAATCTAAATTATCTCCTTATCTTCCTCTGAAATTCAGTCTCTCTATCTAGCTAGAGGAAATATTTCAATCCTTTATGTAATTTGAGTGTGGTGGCTCATGTCAGGTTCCTTAACAGATTTGTCGCCATGCAACTCTAACCAACCTGCTCTCAAAGCATATGATCTCGCCCTACTGCCAAAGGTCGACTAGAGCCATCCGTCAAAGGATTTAACACTGGGCATTTGTCGATCTGGACTATCGTGGTGTTCCAACACTTCGATCACCCCTGTTCGTTTAAATTTTATGGAAATGGTGGTTGTCTGGTGAATTGGGAAGAGAGGCACATGGTTTGCTTAACCGAAGCTGAGAACAGGAACACTTATTATTTGAGGGACATCATGAAAATCTGTGAAAAATGTCAGGGATCAATGGTGCTAGAACGCGCTGTGGATTTGGAGGTTGGATTAAGTCTTTTGTATTTTGCTTGCTTGAATTGTGGAAAACGGATTCAGGCCGAAAAAGAACCGCGACCACTAGTACACTAATGATGGATATATATAACCATGAATACGGAGGAGTTATGCAAAAACAGAATCGACCATTGACTTATGATGAACGGAAAGCGGCCGAAGCAGCATTTCGAGGGGCACCATTCGACCCGCAATTGTCCGAATCTGCCAGAAGGGTATATCTAGGGATTTCCTCCGCAATGGCGAACAAACGTAATGAGGCGTTCCAGGATTATGATCTTACACAAACGACCGTTACGGCCAAATGCGCGTCAACAGAATCGCAGAATCGATCGAGAGCAAAATCTTCCTTATGGTAATCTTAGTCCACTCTTCTAAGGACAACCCGGAACCGGGTTGTCCTCAGCCATCCCTTTCCATTAGCGCTCGACAGCGCATTATTCCTCATCTACAATAATTTTTTGGTTACGGGATCTCCTTAGCGTTGAGCTTAGTCGGAGAGACTGTATCTGCATGGTGGAGTGGATTATGCCAAAGAATGCTCGAGTGCTTTCCTGGAACTGGATCCGGTTTTTTCACCAATTTTTGTGGTGAGGTATAATCATTATACTGTCATTACGCTACTCAACCCACTTATGAAATTGTCAATCAATACACATAGTTTATGGGCTCGACTTCCACAGAATACGGGAGCCATTCAGGGGTTGGTGCTTCTTATAATTCTTTTTGCCGGGACCTGGGTGTTTGCCTATGCGGAGGGAATGAAGACAGAGGAGGAGGTGATCAATCAAGCAAGGGCCGCGTGGATGAAAGGATCCGCTAATCAAGCCTTAGATATTCTTGACCAGGAAATTCCCCATTTTCCCCAAAATACAATTTTCCAAAAGCTTCGAGGAAATATTCTGACGACAATCCGTCGGAACCAGGAAGCCTTAGAGGTCTATGATGCCATACTGGAACGTGAACCCGATTCGCTGGAAGTTCGTTGGGCAAAGTGGAGTGTATTGATTCGGATAGGAGAGGGAGATTTGGCCATTACGGAGCTAAGGGGTATCGCCAAACGATCATCTCATAACCCTCTGGTTCATCTGCGTTTAGCTCAAGAACTCCGGAAGCTTGATCGTTTAGAGGAGTCACTTGATTCATATCGCCAAGCGGTCCTCCTGGCTCCGGATATGCCGGGATGGCGATTGTCTTTAGGCCGTGCGCTTTTTGATGTCTTGGATTATGAAGGGGCCAGAAAGGAAGTGGAAGGGGTATTGCAAGATGTCCCAAAAGGCTCTCCGGTCGAAGCCGCTGCTCGCAATTTGTTAATGGTGGTGTATGGGGCCACAAAAGAGAGGGGACGACGATTTCAACCCATTTTTACCCCGGAGGGCACTGGGGCAGATCTTAAGCAATGGGCGTTGATCCGTAATAAGGCCTGGGAACTCTTTACGGCTGGCAAGTATGAGGAAGCCGAGCCGGTATTTCGAGAAGTTCTCATCCTCAAACCTTCCGATCATCGAGCGGCTTATGAACTCGGGCAGACTTTAATGGAATTGAATCGCTATCAGGAAGCCATTGATTTTCTCCAAAAGGGGATTGATCAAGGTGCGTCCAATGAGGTGTATTTGGACTCTATTTTTCGTATTGGTCAGTGCCTGGTGGAATTGGAACGATGGCCTGAAGCGTTGATGCATTTTGAATTACTTCAGGAGTTAGGCTCTGCGCCAAGAGTTACTTCTGAGGAGAGCCAGGAAAGTACCGATGATGCTCCAATCGTTGCCGGGGCACCAGTTCTCGATATGCAAAAGGTGGCAGAATGGTTGGAGAAGATTCGGACGCATCTTCCCAGTACCCCAAAGTCCACAGTGGTTCCCAGTCCAGTCAGCCCTGATCCCGTCATCCCCGATATGCCGCCGGTTCAAACTGAGGAATTACCAACAAGAAGTCTAGAGGGTTTGGAACCGGTTCATTCCCGAGCATCCCTAATGGGGCGTGACGCGGATTTCAGTTGGTTCCGATTCGCCATTCCCGCAGAAATGGTGATGCGTGATGATCTGCTTATGGGGTCCCATGAATTTATTCCCATTGATCCGGGAGACACTTTTCCGGTCACTCAACCAGAAATATATATAGTGTTTGGCTTAGTCACACCTTCTTACGATGAAATTCCCTTAACAGCCAAATGCTTTCTTGAAAAGTCTGAGATTTCGTCCAGTCAGGTCGCGTTAGTCCAGGATCGGGTCATCATGAGCATGAATGATCAATCCGGATACTTTCGGTTTCAAATTTCACCGGAAGGAGGCTGGAAACCCGGACTCTATCGTTGTGGTTTATTTGTGGGAGACGAGGCATCGGCTTATAACGTAGCTGATGATGTGAGATTTCGAGTTGTTGCCTCAGATTAGGCAGGAGCACTAGATAGAGCATTCGAAGGACAAATGATCTCGTTTTTGTTGAAGCGTGTGTGGGTTTGCGGGCTATTCCTTTTTGTCCTTCATCAATATTTTTTGGGCCATTTCAAATCCTTTTCTGCTACTTGAATTTTCTTGCACACCTCACTTCTCCATTTGAAATACCTCCGATTATCCGACAAGAGCCCTTACATGCATGGTACCTTCTGTCCCCCATAGGCCCCCATCGCAAAACGATTTATTCGTTCAGGCGAATAATCAGGGCGATCAGTGGACAGATAACTGGATTCGGTGTTCTTCTTTTCTTTCCTCGTCCGTCCGGTAAAATCTTTTTGCCCTCAGTAAGGATAAAACTTCCTTTTTCACCAATACGGTTGCGACTTCCGTGCAGCGATATATGCTTCGATCGCATCAATGCGTTAGGGGTTGGATGGAGACACGCGCCAAAAATTCGTTGGGAAAGTCTTGTACCCGTCTTAGGGCCAAATTATTGCAAATGAGAAATTTGGTGGCTTCTCCGTTGAGTCGACCGTCGGTGGTGTTCCCGCCTTCCATATCTAGAAGAACAGTTTTCCCAACAAGTCTGGACGCAGGCCATTCCTACAGGAGATCCTGAAGATGCGGTAGCCAGGGTATTTGGAGATAATTGCTGTTTTTACAGCAAAAAAGCGAAATATTGGATTCTTCAACATGTGTGAAGAGGATATGCAGCCATTATTTCTTTCCGGCAAAGCGACCAAATGCATATGGCAATTAATCAATGATTTTTGGGGGGATGGTGAAGGTGGATCCGTCATTGGATGTGGGCCAGTTGCCAATCGTGAATGGATTGATGGATAAGTGGCTCGTCAGAGATCGGATGAGGGCCAATGGGATATCACATTGTGTATTCGATTCATCACCGTGTGTTCCCAGAAAGTTTGTGAGAGGTTCTCCTGTGATGCGGGCTGTGATTCATTTAAATATTTCATACTCCGCGCCGAAGGGCCAGACATTCGGAACTGGCCAGACAAAACATCCATTGCCATGAGGCAAGAGGCGATTGTCTGAGTAGTATTTCACTTATGGGGCTGGCCGGAACCCATTCTTGACCAAAGCGATCGAGACGGGCGTAGTGGTTTCGGCCCAAGAAAAACAGGTCCTCTATCCAGAAATCCAATGGAACCTCGGCGTACGCGGAATGTCCATCTAGGATGAAAGTGACTGCATGAATGGTAAGTAACTGATAGGTAATTGGAGTGGAAGGGAATGAAGGTGAGTTGGCATAAAGAAGGGGGATATCGATCAGAAAAGGAAGTACTTCTAGTAAACAGGCGAAACGGTCCTTGGGTTTGACCGCCTACCAAAGTAGAAGAAGCACTAATCCCAATATCAAAAATTCCCCCATTTAGATTTAGGCATAGTTCTTTAGGATACGGAAAACGCCTTCGGTCCGTGTGGTCGGAAGATTGTGCCGCAATAAACTCTATTTCATTGTTATTTGCGGTTACTGTTCAGGTACTTCTTGGTCAGTCATTTTTTTGCCTCGGTGTGCCCATGAGTTAGCCGAAGATGAAGCCAATTGGGAGCAGGTTCACTGACTGGTATTAAGGAAGTTGTGCCTTTGACAATTTTTCCAGTGCCAGTTGTTTTAAGGTGCGCAAGTCCAACTTTCCCGTTCCCAATACAGGGAGGTGATCTATTTTGATGAAATTGTCCCGTTTGGGAATGAACAGATTGGGTAATCCACTAGCAGAGACCTTTTCCAAGATCTCCGGGATGGCCGATTTTTCGAGGGTGTGTAAGACCACCAGCTGCTCTCCTTTTCGTTCATCGGGCACAGCGGTGACAGCCAAAACCATGGTTTCGGCGTTTGCGGCTTCCAATAAAGCCTTCTCAACTCGTCCGTGAGGAACCATCTCGCCACCGATTTTGGAAAACCGAGATAGGCGATCGGTAATCGTGATAAATCCATCCTCATCGAGTGCGGCAATATCTCCGGTAATGTACCATCCCTGTCGTATTACCATGGCGGTTAAATCTTCACGGCCTAAATACCCATCCATTACGTTGGGTCCCTTTACTAACAGCATGCCAGGAGTGCCGACAGGCAATGGTTGCTCGGTATCAGGATCGACAATTCTGACGGACACTCCGGGAAGGGGCTGACCGACTGTTCCGCGCCGGGAGGCGGTTTGGAAAAACCCCGCCGCCCGAAAATCTGGACAGTTAAGAGCAATCACCGGCGCACATTCTGTGACCCCGTATCCCTCAATGGGTCGAATCCCAAATCGTTCTTCGAATGCGACCAGAAGCCGGTCTGGTAATTTTTCCGCGCCTGTCAGGACGATCCGCAGGGAACCGAATTGATCCGGGGTGCAGCGGCGAAGGTACAATTGTAGGAATGTCGGGGTTGCTAGCAGGATGGTAATTCGATGCTGGTGGATCAGGTCTCCAATGGGCCCGGCATCCAATGGAGAAGGATGATAGATCACGCTCGCTCCATGGATAACCGGAAACCACAGTGTGGCCAGATATCCAAAAGAATGAAAAAACGGCAAAATACCTAAAACTCGGTCGTTCTGGTCCAGGTGCAGGACTTGGGCAATACCTTCCACGTTTGAATCAAGGTTGAAATGACTCAGCAGGACGCCTTTGGGTTCTCCAGTGCTCCCGCTACTAAAAATGATTGTGGCGATATCATCGATAGAAGGATGTATTGTGGCTCCACAGAGACGCTCCAACATCCGGATTGGAGCGAAGAGCGCTAACAACGCCGCGGTGAGCCGAGCCTGCAAATTAATCGTGTTTCGAATCTCCTCGATCCAGATGGGAGTGACGTTAATCGGCAATTCCAATTTGGCTTTTTCTAAAAAGACCCGACTTGTGAGAACAGTCACGAGCCCAGCTTGTTTGGCGGCAGATTCCAACCCTTGCACGCCGACCGTGTAATTCAAATTGACGGTGGTTCTTCCAGAAAGAGTTGCGGCCACATTGCCAAGCGCTCCACCTACACTTGGAGGCAGCAGAATTCCCACCGTATGTTGCCCTTCCCAACGAGGTCTGAGTGCTCTTCCCAGGGCAATGGCGCCTGTTAGCGCCTGGAAGCAGGACACACGAGGTCTGGTTGCATCACCAAATAGGACACGAAGCGGGTGCTTGCGCATGGACCATACAAAACTATGATGGAGAGGGCGCCGGGTGGGTTTTCGCAAACGCCACGCGGCTTCTCCTAATTCCTGAATGGCGTGCCGTACCTCTTCGGCAGATGTGGTTGAGGGGAGGGGTTCGCCAATAGAGAGCGTAATGGGATAGGGGAAGCGAGTAGGCCACTTTGCTAAAAAACGTCCGCCGATGAAACTGAAGATACTCCCCCAGACTCGGTCAAGGTTGATGGGAACAATGGGGACATCCCGGCCTTTGACGATGCGGGTGAATCCCGACCGGAAGGGTAGGAGGTTGCCGGTACGGGTAATTTGGCCTTCTGGAAAAATGCAGACCAGTTCGCCTCGATCGAGACTCTGTCCTGCTTGCCGTAACGCATGTAAAATTTCTCTGGGAGATCCATTCGAGGAAATTGGAATGACCCCCATGATTTTGGCAAAGGGATGGAGCACGCGATGGTCATAATAATGTTGGTCGACGAGAAATCGAATAGGGCGATCGGTGGTGGCAAGTAGGAGCAGTCCGTCAATAAAAGAGACATGATTGGGCACCAGAAGTGCCCCGCCTTCTTGCGGAATGCGATCCCGTCCGGTAATGGTGAGTCGATAGATGGTGTGGGTGAACAAGACTAACATCACCCTAATAAACATTTCGGGGAGAACCAGAAGCGCCCAAATGGTTAGAGTCGCGCTCCCGATTCCTGATACGAGAAAGATATTGCTGGCGCTAAGCCCGATCTTTGAGAGGAATCCTGATCCCAGAGATCCCAACAGGACTCCTCCAAAGACCAGGGTATTGGCAAAGGCAATCACGGCGCCTCGTCGATCAGCTGGGGATCGCCATTGAATGAGGGCGTTGAGCGGGACCACCACAAATCCGCTGGCGAGGCCGAGACACCCCATGGCCATGAGGGTTCCTCCTAACTGTGGCTCCCCGAACCCTAAGGCGAAAAGACTGGCGGTTATCCCGGTGCCTCCCAAGGGAAGGTAGCCTAATTCCACTTTGGCCGCTGAGATTTTTCCGACCAACAGGGAGCCAATGCCAACTCCGATTCCAAAGGCTGCCAGGGGTAGCCCTGAAAGAGAATCAGATAATTGAAGGACGGCTTTTGCGTAGATCAACACATCTTGCCCAACCAAACTGGCCAACGTCCAAAATGCCATGGCCCCCAGGATGCCCAATTTCAAGACTCGATCTAACCGAAGGGCTTCAATGGCGGCCTTCCAGGTTTCTCGCACTCCGCCCTCAAGGCGAGCCCGTGGGACTGTGGGAATAAACAATGAAGCCCATAAACCTATTCCCGAGCACACCATAAGCACTAATCCTGTTAGCCATGGGGTTTGGCCGGAAAGGTCCAGCAAGGGACCCGCCAATGCGGTCCCTGCAATGATGGCGATGAAGGTCCACATCTCAAGTTGACCATTTCCCCATGACAGGCGATGGTGAGGCAGGAGTTCAGGAAGAATTCCATATTTGGAAGGACTAAAAAGGGCGCTTTGGGCACCCATTGCGGCTAGTACCAGGAGGGGGAGGACTCCACCCAGCGGATTCCAAAAAAGGGCTGCGGTACCGGCTCCCATCAACAAGACTTCTACGGCTTTCATGACGACGATGACGGTTCGCTTACTGAACCGATCGGAAAAGACTCCGGCAAAGGCCGAAACCACCATCAGGGGAATGGTAAAGATGACAAAGGCTTGCGTAGTGGTCGTCTGGGAGGCTGCTTCAAAATCCGGCCCAGAGGCACCTACTGAGGCGGCGACTTGCTTAATAGCCAGGAGGGCGACAATGAGTTTCCAGGCATTATCATTAAAGGCTCCAAAAAATTGCGCGACGAGCAGTCCGCGGAGAGCTGCGGATTGAGCTGCGGGTGGTGGGGAGGCTGAGGAAGATTCAGTCACCGGGATTACGAGGCGTGAGTATTGGTTTTTTCTTCTTTTATCCTTGAGTTCAAGGAGATATTAAACAAATACGTATCATAACGAAACCGAAACAATCTGTTGGTTGTTACCCTTAATAGGACTCCAAGGGCTGAAGAATCTGGGGGTACCCTGAGACCGAGAAGGTTGAATGGTAGCATGGTTTGTATTATTTCCGAGTAAAAACAATTCAGAGACGACTCTGAGAATTCAAAAGGGGTTAAGTCATTTTTGGGATAGCGAGATAACTAAGTTGAGTTATCTTGTCGAAGCCAATCTTTCCCGTCAATCATTTTTTGGTCCATGTTTTTGATTCTTTGTAGTGAGTTGGCGAAATCATGGTTCGAACCTTAAGGGCGAATCATCTTATCAAAGAAATCACACCAGTACCTTTTTGCAGTTTCGATCGATACCTCTTGTGAAGTGATGCTTCCGTTTTAAAGATTAGGAAATTCTCCACCGTTCTGGGAGTGCATGCCGTAGGCTAGATAACGCCCGTGCTTTTTCTTCCAAGGCTAACCTTTATCTCTTGAGAATCCGGTTTTTCTCCGGATGCAGGAACATGCGAGTTAAGCTTCCAAGGCTCTTAAGGTTCTTTCCTATACTGCCGATTCATTCCCATATGCCGAGCCAAGGATTTGCTTGAGATGTTTTGGCATATTCTCTTCCGTTTTCATAACTGGGATTCGTGCAAAGGCTTTAGAATCAATAGATTTCACAAAATAAGTTGAAACGCCATCTCGGTAAAGGGACCTCGACGGCTATTTTCGCGATGACAACTCAGACGAAATCATCAGGGGTTTCGGAAGGACCAATGGGAGCAGCGGGGGAGTCTATCTTCCATCGAATGCGAAACGTCTTGAATAGCATACATGTGTCTGCCGGGCTCATTAACCATCGGCTTCGGGAATTTCATGTGGCAGATGTAGGGCGGGTTGCAGATATGTTGGAGGCCCATAGCCATGAATATGGGAGGTATCTCACTCAGGATCCCAAAGGGAAAAAGATTCCACATTTCTTGGGGCAGTTGAGTGAGGAATTGGCCAAGAACCACCTCGACACTCTGACAGAATTGACCACACTCAATTATCACCTTGAACAATTGGAATATTTTCTGACGGTTGGGCAAGCACCTCTTCGGGTCGGGGGATTTAAAGATACCATTCAGTTTGCAACGATTATGGACGAGGCCTTGGCTCCTCATCAGGGTGAATTGGATCGGATGGGGGTCCAAGTTTGTCGGGAGTATCAAATGGTTGGCGAAGGTATTCTGGAGTTATCCAAGCTTCTCCGCATTGTGGTGAATTTGATCCGGAACGCCATCAATGGGATGCGGAAGGTAACCGACCGGACCCATCGCCTCACTCTATCTGTGTTGCCCTGCCCGGACCGCGAAGGGTTTGTTCGCTTGCAGGTCGCTGATACTGGAAGCGGAATCCCTTTGGATTGTCTCACGCGGGTGTTTTCCCCGCAGTCTCCGGGGGAGCAATCAGACCTGTTGCCGAATCTTCATGCCAGTGCTATAGCGGCCAAAGAGCTTGCTGGATCGCTGCGGGTGTGGAGTGACGGTCCAATGCAGGGAGCAATATTTACCCTTGATTTGCCAGTTATTCACATGGAGGGAGAACGGTAATGGAGAAGGAACAAGGCAACCGGCGTATTTTAGTGATTGATGATAATGTGGCGATCCACGATGATTTTCGAAAAATTCTTGAGCGATCATTAGACACCTCACTGCTCCAAGAGGTTCGGGCCGAATTGTTTGATGATGTGGAAGAACAAAAAATTGTTGAAAAGTTTGAAGTTGAAACTGCGGACCAAGGGCAAATGGGACATCGGATGGTGCAAGATGCCATGAAGGCTGAACGACCGTATGCGGTTGCCTTTGTGGATATGCGTATGCCTCCAGGTTGGGATGGCGTAGAGACTGTGGAGCATCTGTGGGAAGAAGATCCTGATTTGCAGATTGTGATCTGTACGGCATTCTCGGATCATGCATGGGAAGATGTCATTCAACGATTGAATAACAATGGCCAACTTCTCATCTTGCGAAAGCCGTTTGATAATATTGAAGTTTGGCAGTTAGCCAATTCCCTTACCAAACGTTGGGCGGAATCGCGTCAAGCAAAGTCGCAGTTGGAATTATTAGCCAAATGGGCAGAAGAACGGGCCGAGGAAACAATCAAAGCTCATTGAAGTAAAGCCATCTTTCATATTCCGTAGATTCGTGCGTAGGGGATATTCTCTTTTATGGTAGGATATTTGTGGATTAGGGGATGGCCTTTCTTTACAGAGTGCGCAATAGGTCGGCAAGTCAGGGAAGCGTCAATTCGCATGTTCCTGTGAATGAAATACCATGGATGTTCAATGTGAAATTTCAGTTCTCCCCCGTGGGCTGCTTTTTTTATTTGATAAGCTATTTGTCCCTCATGATTGATCTTCTCTCCTTATCCCCTTCATGTGATGGTCCACGGCATGTCGGAATCTAATCGGCAGGTGCTTTCAGAATTTCCGCTTCTTCGAGTGGGGATCGTGGGAATTGAGGAAAGGGATCTTTCCCTATCCTGTCAAAGGGTGTTGGCTTCTCAGGGTTCCATGCTTCAGATCACCTGGCTTGACTATGCCTCCGTGCATCTATCCTGTTTTGACTCCGACAACCCATTTGATCTCATTCTCGTGGACTGTCGCGTAAAGGGGAAGGGGGAGGAGATTGCTTGCCATATCAAAAAAACCTTTGGCAATGCGTTCATTTTGGGATTGATTCATGATGATAATTCCGATGGGGAGGAAATAAATGAACCGGCTATTGATTGGCTGGTTCATGAAAATATGGCGGGTATCGCGATGCCCTGGGCCATTCAAGAGGGGTTGGTTCGACGTCGGGGCTTGACCGAACGGGAGCAATTGCGCAGGCAGGTGGAAGATGCTTCTTATAATATTGAGATGGCGGATATCGCCTCAACCGTGTTGCACAATGTGGGTAATGTGCTCAATAGCGTCAATGTGGCGGTGCATGTGGTTCATGAGTTGATTCATCAGTCTTCGGTGGTTTTGGTTCATCGCATTGCAGAGCTGTTAAAGCGGCATGATGAAAATTTGGAAATATTCCTCACTCAGGATCCAAAAGGAAAACGGATTCCACCGGCGATCATGAAATTGGGGAGCCACCTCATAGAAGAGCAACAGACCGTGCTAAAAGAATTGGAAGGCCTGGTTCGCAATATTGATCACGTGAAACACATTATCATTTCACATCAGACGATGGCGAAGTCTCGGGGCACCAGTGAGGCTCTCTCTGTGGTGGAACTTCTGGACCAAGCGGTGGAGTTAAGTTTTCAACCAGGGGATGCGAAGTGGATCAGAATCCAACGGGACTATCAGTCTGTGCCGGCTGTGGTAACCGATCGGCATCAGCTCCTTCAAATTCTCGTGAATCTGCTGCGAAATGCTAAACAGGCGATGCAATTTCAGGTCGGAGTTGATCACCATCTCACCATACGAGTCGCAGTTCGAACAGAGGATGGGTTTTCCGTTGTCATTACAATTCAAGACACGGGCATGGGAATTGCCCCTGAACATTTGGGCAGGATGTTTACTCGCGGTTTTACGACCAAACACGATGGCAATGGGATTGGTCTGCATAGTTCGATGGTCAAGATTCATCGTATGGGTGGATTGTTGCAGGCCCATAGCGATGGGGTTGGCGCCGGCGCAACCTTGACACTGATCCTTCCGGTTGAGGCAGGGGCAGGACAGACATGAATCCCGTCTGTACTCTTAATCGACGGATCTTAGTGATCGATGATAGCCCGAACGTTTTACAGGATTTTCGGAAAATTCTGTGTCCCGCCATAAGGTTCATATCCGGTGCGTGGTCTGAGGGCAGTCATGATCTTTTTGATGAGCCCTTTCTGCATCATGGAAAAGAAACCTTCGACCTCCATTGTGTGGACAATGGGGAGTCAGGGCGTGATCTGGTCACGCAAGCTAAGGCGCAGGGTTCTCCCTTTGCGGTGGTGTTCTTAGATGTGCAATTGCCCAATGGTTGGGACGGGCTTGAAACGGTTGAACGAATTTGGGATGAGGATTCTGACGTACAGGTCGTATTGTTTACGGCCCATCCTGATTTTGGTTGGTCAGAGGTATTGCCTCGATTAGGACGCCGGGATCAATTATTAATTTTACGTAAGCCCTTTGATCCGATTGAGGTGTGGCAATTGTCTACGGTTTTGACGATGAAGTGGCATTGGGCTCAGCAGGCCCGGTTGAGGGTTCAGGAACTCGAACAGATCGTCATGGCGCGCACGGGCCTCCTTGAAGAAACCAACCGTCCTTTGGAGCAGGCTTTGCTCAGGCGACAAGCGGTTGAGGTGCAGTTTGCTCATGCGATACGTGACGTCGAAGGACGCACTCTCGAACTTTCTGCTGTTCGGGACCATGCGTTGAATGAAATTCATGAACGGGAACGGGTCGAAGTCATATTGCGTCACAAAACCGATGAATTGGCCCGTTCGAATCGGGACTTGGAGCAATTTGCGTCGGTTGCAGCCCATGATTTACAGGAACCGCTTCATTCCATCCAGGTATTTCTTGATCTCTTACGGCTGAAATATGGATCAGCCCTTAACACCCATGGTCTAGGGTATGTTGATCGCGTCAAAAACGCGGCTGGTCGTATGCAACAGCTGATTCAAAGCCTGTTGGTGTATTCCAGGGTCGAGTTTTCGCAAATGGCAGAGGAGAAGCTTGTCTTGCGCGAGTTGGTTGAGGAAATCCTATCGGATCTCGGGGCCCGGATTGAGGAATCGCGGGCTGTCGTTCAACTTGGGGAATTACCCACCCTTTATGGAAATGCGATTCAAATCAGGCAATTGTTACAAAATTTGCTCGGCAATGCCTTGAAATTTCATCAGCCGGGGGTGCCACCTGTCATTCGTATCACAGCAACGATTATTCAGGATCGACGTCACACAGGTTCAGGCCAGCATGGGAGGCTTTGTCAAATCGAGATTCATGATCAGGGAATTGGCATTCCGTCAGACCAGTTCGAAAATATTTTTGGGATGTTTAAACGACTTCATCGGAAAGAGGAATTCGAAGGGACAGGGATTGGTTTAGCAGTGTGTCAACGTATTGTCGATCAGTGCGGTGGAGCCATCTCCGTTCGTTCCAAGCTGGGAGAAGGGTCCACCTTTATCGTCACGCTGCCCATTCAGCGATGAGAAGAGTTCACGGCCAGTTCCACAGATGACCCTCAGGGTGTTACCGATTGGGAAAAGCATGGATTGCCGACATCTGCTTTGTGGATTTTGGGGAGAAATTTTTTAATTTCATTATAATCTATGGCACGGATTCCTGCGCATCGCCCTGTATTACTGGTTGGGACGCATCCCGAAACCCAAGAGATGTTGCGTGATGCGTTGTCTGCGCCGTCTGTGGATGCCCGGCCGGTAGAGAGCTTATCAAGTGACAAACGCGTTGCGAGCTCCGGTGCCCAGCCATCTTTACCGCAGTTCACTCTTGTCAGCGTGGAAATGGGGCCTCAGGTCTTAGCGAAGTTCGCAGAGGCTCAAGCTGCGAACAATCCTTTTGCTCTCGTTGTGATTGAGGGTCGTTCAGGGAAATGGGAGATCGTTCGAGATCTGGTTGAGGGGCTGTGGAAATGTGATCAGACCTTACGGTGCATATTCTGTCTCCCTTCTGATCGCGCATCCTGGCCCCATCGACTGGTTGTGAGCCGGCCCGAGCAATGGGCGGTACTTCGGATCCCATTTCTTGGAGAAGAGGCCTTTCAATTAGCTTGTTGTTTGAGCCTGCCGTTACCGAAACCTGTGGAGCCTGCGTTTGATAGGGCAACCGACTCTGATGGAAACGGTTGTTCCTCTACCCCCTATCTGGATATTGATGCTGATAATGGCGAAGAGGTGACGGGGGCATTGGAGTCTGCTCGTGGCGAATTAGCGGCTTCCAGATATTATGTTGAGAATATTCTTAGATCGATGGCCGATTCTCTGTTAGTCATTAACGCCGATATGACTATTGGGGCGGTGAATCCTTCTTTGCTAAATCTTTTAGGTTATCAGGAGGATGAGCTCATTGGGCAGTCGCCCGGCCTGATTTTTGGTGAGGAATTTTCCCAAGGTGCTATCATCGAAAATCTCTTACTTCAAGGATCGGTGAGTGGGGTGGAATCCAGTTTCCTGACTCATGAGGAACAGAAAATTACCATTTCGGTCTCTGGTTCGATGATGCAGGACCTGCAGGGACAATTTCAGGGGTTGGTATGTGTTGCTCAGGATATCACTGAACGAAAACGGATGGAAGAAGAGAAGCTGCAATTGCATGAGCAGTTAATGGAAACCTCAAGGCAGTTGGGAATGGCTGAAGTGGCGACGGGTGTGCTGCATAACGTGGGCAATGTGTTAAATAGCATTAATGTATCCATCGGGGTCATCACGGATCTTTTGAAAAATTCGATGGTGGGGGATGTAGGTCGGATCTCCCAGTTGTTGGATAAGCATCGTGAAGATCTTGGAACGTATTTATCGCAAAATCCCAAGGGGAAACAAGTACCATATTATTTGGGGAAATTATCGGGGCAATTGAAGGAAGAGCAGAGAGTGGCGTTGTTGGAACTGGAGCGCTTGAGGGAGAATGCCGGGCATGCTCAGCAATGCGTTGCGGCCCAACAGGATCTGGCTAAGCCCAACGGGATGACGGAACAGGTATGTGTGGCTGAGGTGATAGCGGAGGCCCTTGCAGTGAATCAAAAGATGTTGGAGGAAACCAATGTTGCGGTGATTCAGGAGTTTCAGGAGGTGCCACAGCTCATCGTGGATAAACATCAACTCCTTCAAATTTTGGTGGATGTCATTCGCAATGCCTGTCAGGCAATGGAATCGGCTGCTCAGAGGCACTTAGTTGTGCGTATCAAGCTCATCATTGGCCCTCCAGATTCTCTTTGCTTGGAAATTCAGGATTCCGGCAGCGGGATTCCTCCGGACGACATTACGAAAATTTTTGGGCAAGGGTATAGCACCAAATATGGAGGACGGGGCTTGAGTCTGCATCACGGTGCGTTAATGGCAAAAAATATGGGCGGGGCGCTTCGCGCTCAAAGTGAGGGTATGGGGCAAGGCGCCACATTTTTTCTAGACCTGCCAGGGAATTTTCATTTTCCCGATTTGTAACTTCTTCATCCAGCGAATTTCATCGTTTTTTTGACCGTCTCTTCATGAGCGTTGTGTTGTTCTGTTGCCTCTTCCTTTTGTTTGGCATTTTTCATGGACTGTCATACGGATTCCTACCTCAAGAGTCAGTCTGGTGAAACCGAGAAAATTTTGAAGGTGTGATAAAAAGCTTTCAGTCCTCTGCAATTTTTCTGTGTTTCCTGGAGTATCTCACGTGATTGAATACTGGCGTCAAACCGATGATGACTCTTGGAAGGGGGAGGGAGCAAGGACTCATGAAAATTGGATGTCTTCGTTTCATACTGGAAAGCCACTGGTGCCCTGGTCCAGATCTTTTTCGCCGCGGGTGCTGATGGGAGGGCACACAAAATTTGAGGAGCTTCCATCTCAGGCGTTACCTAATCTTGACCTTGAGGCGGAAATGCATGTGCAGGCAGTAGCGGGTGAGGCGGGAATGATCCCGGTTGATCTGGAGCGTGCGTTAGACCTTGGGATCGAAGTGTTTCTCTTGACCGAGGGATGTGCAGTAGAGTCTTCGTGTATTGCTGCCTTGTGGCGGCATAGCCTCAGAACGGGATACCTGGCTGCACGGATTGCCTTGAATCAGGGATCGAATCCACGCATTGTCTGGCAATCGTTTGTGGGAGGGGTGCTTCATGATATTGGCATGCTTGTGTTTTTGACTCAGCATCCGGAGGCATTTACGGCGGTGGTAGAGATATCTCAATGCCGAGGAGGGAGATTGGCGGTGTTGGAAAGGCGGATCTTAGGGTATACTCACGGGGAAAGTGGAGCCACTTTTCTGGCGCGATGGGGTATAGATGATGTGTTACTGGCGATTGTGGCGTTCCATGATGATCCATGGAGGGTTTCCCATGCGACCTTCGGCCCTTTGACGGCGGTGTATGCCGGAAATTTTGTTGAGGGAGGAGGGATCGCTCAGGATGGGGATGGAGTCATTGGGGGAGAAGGAGAAGCGTATTTAACCCGTTTAGGACTGTGGGATGATCTACCGATTTGGCAAAGCTGGATGCCAAGGATTCCGCAACGGGCGATTCATTGAACCCTCGTATCGCTCAGTTCAGTATCCGACGGTCCCATGGCCCCCAATGTCCCGCCCATGTTTTTTGCAGATGTTTCTCATTAACCTTCGTTAGCATTTGCCTCGTCATCTGTTCTTCTTTCTTTCTCTAGCCTGGTCCAAAATTCCGGAATTCTTTGGGTTCCCATTGCCAAGAAGAGGGTGTAGGATTGGTCTGAAGGGTGTCTTCCCGTGTTATTGAATTGAGGGGATGAAGGTCAGTTATCCGGATGACCCGATTTATCACATACTGGGTAAGCTGGTAGATAATGATATTGAGGAGAGTCATGAGGATTCTATCGATACATGTGATTGGCGGAGTGATCGTGGGAGGATGCATCCTTTTCCTTCCTGAGACCGTCGTCTCCTTGGACCCTCCTTCTGCCCCGTGTCAAAATCCTGAAGGATGTGTTGCGCAATTTCTTGAACAACTAGAATCTTCCGGAACTGGTTCTGGAGCCCGCTTGGATCATGCCAAGTTTTTCAATGAGTTTGTCGCAGCCAATGGTAATTCCGCTTTGGCCAAACATGCCGGGATTCGTTATGGATATTGGCTCAAAGAATCCTCCCCTCTTGAGGCCATTCCTCTGTTGCAAGCCTCTCTTCGTGATTTCCCTATTCTGAGGGATTATCTCACCTTTTGGATGGGGCAGGCATATGCTCATGCTGGTTTGGAGAAGGAAGCAGCAGAGGCATTTCAACAGTTTAGTGAGCATTTTTCTGATTCCTTGCTTCGAGCTGACGCACTCTATGAGGGTGGGGATGTTTTGGCAAAATTGGGGGATTGCGAAGCCGCTCTCTCGATGTGGTCTCAGGCTCTCAGTATAAAATCTGACCATCCCAAATCCCCAAATGCCTTCTTTCAAATGGGTCTATGTTCTGCTCAGATGGGACAACGGGAAAAGGCTATTGAGATTTTCCGTGAATTATGGTGGAAATTCCCCTTAGCCCCAGAGCGAGTGCAGGCTGAGTCGTGGCTGCGCCGGGAAGTGGGTTCTTTGTTTTTACCCTCACCAGAAGAGCGATTCAAGCGAAGCATGGCATTATATAATGGGGGGGCTTTGGAAGAAGCCGTTCAGGAATTTCAACACATTACGTCTCTATCCTCTCCCACTCCTCAGCTTTTTCAGGTTCAATACACGTTGGCCATGGCCTTAGTTCGTTTGAAACGGTATGACCAGGCAGAAGCGATACTGACCTTACTATCGCGTTCCTCCTCCTCCAGAAGAGATGATGCATGGGTGTGGTTGGGAAGAGTATATTTGCGTCAGGGAAAAGGGCCAGAATTGGAGGCTCTTGTCGGAGCCCGGTCGATTGAAAAAGTAACAGGTGATCAGCAATCGTTGCTCCTCACCTTTTACGGAATTTGGTTGGAAGATCATGCGCGCTGGCTAGAGGCAGGGAAGGCCTATAAACGGGCAGCGGCTGTGGCTCATACGCTGACGCAGCGGTTGGATGCGCTTTGGCGAGTGGGATGGATTCACTATCAACAGAAGCAATTCATTGAAGCCATTGAGATGTTTCAGGAGATTATCCAGGCAGTCGGAACTCCTCAAACCGATTCTTCTCTGCATGCGGCTTCACAGGCTTTCTATTGGCTGGCCCGTGCCCAGGAACATCTTGGGCAGATGGAACCCGCGCGAGAAGGTTTAAAAAATTTAAGCCAGGACTACCCCTTTACCTACTACGGGCAATTGGCGGAGATTCGACTCGGTCCCACAGAATTTTCGACGAAACAATGGGCGGTATTGGCATCAACAGACATGATGAATGTGGAGACACCAGCTCATCTTCAGCAGGATATCCATTATCAAAAAACTCTAGAGTTACGAACCCTTCGCCTATATAAGGAGGCAGTCCAAGAGCTTGAGGTTGCTTTTGCCCGCTTCGGAGCGGATCCCAAAGCCTTTCCTCAATTGGTCTCGTTAGCAAGCGAAGTTGGGGCCTATGACGTCGGGATTCGATTATCTATTCGTCATTTTGGCGGGACGTTGCGGAAGGGACAGCTCCATTCCTCGTCTGCCGCCTGGTTGGGAGCTTTTCCCATGGGCTACCAAAGTGTCATTCAATCGTTTGCCCCAAAGCATGTGGATCCGTTTTTAGTCGCGGGGCTTATACGAGAAGAAAGCCTATATAGTGCTCGTGTAGTCTCCCCGGTTGGCGCGATTGGCCTGATGCAGCTCATGCCAGAGACGGCCAAAAAAGTTGGTCGTCAATTGGGATTACAGGATTCCGATTCTGATCGAAAGGGCCTGGATGAGCCAAATCGCAATATTCAATTGGGGACGTATTACCTGGGGCAATTACTGAATGAATTTCAGGGCAATATTATTTATGCAGTAGCCGCGTATAACGCTGGACCTCAGGCGGTCAAACGGTGGATTGGGCAAAATGGTCATCGAGATCCTGATGAGTTTATCGAGCTGATTGGATATCGAGAAACCCGTGGATACGTGAAACGCGTACTTGGAAGTTATCGAATTTATCGGACATTGTTTGGGGATGTTTGCCGAGGTGTTTCTCTTGACAGGTTTTGTTGAACGAATTATAGTCCGCCTCGTTTGACCTTGCGAATAAGGAGGCGTGCACGTGAGCGTAGAGAAATTAGAAACGTTGGAGGTTCGAGTTAAGAAATTGCTTGATCTGGTCATTGAACTACGGCAGGATAAATCGCATCTAGAACAGGAGTTGGAATCGACTCGGGAACGGCTGGCCAAACACGAAGAAATGTCTGAAGGATGGGAAGAGGAGCGAACCACGATTCGATCCAGAATTGAAAAAGTGCTAGGCGAGCTTGAATTTTTAGATCGTTCAAACGATTAACCTACAGGACTTAAGAATGACGAGGACCATTGAAGTCGAAATCTTTGGTCATCGAATCTCTCTCCAAGGAGAGGGAGATGAGGCGTATTTTCATGAGTTGGCCGGGTATGTTGATGCGCAAATGCGTACCCTCGCCCAAAAAACCCGAACAAGCACTCCCACAAAGCTGGCTATTTTGGCCGCAATTAACATTACGGATCAGCTCTTTCGACAGGAGAGACACCGGCAGTTTGGAGAAGCTGAAATTGAGCGACGGACTCAAGTCCTACTGGAAACGATAGAAAAACATCTCGCGGCCAACCCGCATTAACCATTCTCTCCTTCATTTCCTCTGGTCCAGCGTTAATTAGGTATTACCTTTGAAATCAATTGGTTGAAGTGCTTTGTTTCATTCGTTGGCGGAATGTTGGCGGTCTATTCCCATCATTCAACTGGCACATTATTGAAATTCCTCATCGTCTTCTGATATTTTACTTTTCATAAGTTATTGAATTTCAAAGAAAGAAAGGAATATCCCTCTTGTGGAGGGAATTGAACTGGAGGCCCACTATGACAAGTATTTTCATAGTCATTGTGGGTTTTTTGTATGATGGGATTGTACGAGGTAGGGAAATTTTATTTAAGGGCAGGTTGAATTCTTGGAAATCGTTCTTTACGAGGCAATTTGCTCATTTCTATCCAAATGGCTCGCCTTTTGATCTAAAAATTTTAAATTTTTGGCCTGTGTTGTATCCATGTTCTTCTAATCCAAGCAGTAACTGTGAAGACTGGATTCATTGGGTGAGTCCTTTGCGTGTTGCTATGGGCCCTTTTAGCTTGGAGAGTTGCCCTATCCCTCCTCCTCCTCGTTCCCTACAAATCTGGGCCTTCTGTCCTATCAGATAGGCTTTTCTCCAGTTTTTGTTTTCCTTCCTTTTCTGGTTTTCCCCTGTGATTTTGCGGGTTTGTTTCCGCATAACAGAGGGAGAATAAATCTTTCTCGTGATTGTGACATGAGGAAACGAATAGGAGCTAACCTATGGACACGGTAATTCCCATACTTGCAGTGGTGATCGGGCTTTTTCTTGGATTTGTGTTATCGAAGGTGTATCAGCAACAGAGAGACTTGAAGCGTCGGTCAGCAGCTGAAGAGCAAGCTCAACAGCTCACCCAAAATGCTCAACGGGAGGCCGAAAATCTAGTCAAAGAAGCAAAAATCGAAGTAAAAGATCTGCTGTTTCAAGCCAAGTCTGAACTTGAAACAAAAGAAAAGGAAAAGAGGAATGAGATTCAAGCTGCGGATCGAAAAATCATCCAGCGAGAAGAGGCTCTCGAGCGTAAGATCAACCAATTTGAAAAACGTGATGAGGAGATGCGACGAAAAGAGCGTTCCCTTAAGGAGAAGGAAGAAGCTCTGGTCAATAAAGCCGCTGCGTGCGACCAAGCCATTAAGGAGCACCGGGTTGCCCTCGAGCAGGTGGCAGGAATTACGGCCGAAGAAGCCAAGCGCCAGTTATTGGGTGAAATTGAAAGTGAAGCACGAATGGATGCGGCATTGTTAACAAAAAGAATTTTGGATGAGGCTAAAGAAACCGCTGAGCGAGAGGCTAGAGAAATTGTGACCCGGTCGATACAGCGGATCACAAGAGATTACGTCAACGAGGCCACGATTTCAGTTGTTCCTCTCGCGAATGATAGCATGAAGGGAAGGATTATCGGTCGCGAGGGAAGAAATATTCGGGCTTTGGAGGCCGCAACCGGCGTTGACCTTATTATTGACGAAACCCCGGAGGCGGTGATCGTGTCCGGATTCGATCCCCTTCGGAGGGAGGTCGCGAAAATTGCGCTTGAACGCCTCATGCAGGATGGGCGTATTCACCCGACTCGAATTGAGGAAGTCGTAGAAAAGGTCAAAGGCGACTTAGACAAGTTAATGAGGGATGATGCTGAAAAAGTCATCTTTGAAGTCGGTCTTTCAGATTTTCACCCTGAAATTGTCAAATTATTGGGTCGTCTGAAATATCGAACCAGTTATGGCCAAAATAATTTATATCATGCCAGGGAAGCGTCATATATCTGTGGGATTATGGCTGCAGAGCTGGGGTTAGATGTGAAATTGGCTAAGCG
Organism: Nitrospirales bacterium; assembly: GCA_049289415.1. GTDB lineage: Bacteria > Nitrospirota > Nitrospiria > Nitrospirales > UBA8639 > Nitrospira_E. The sequence continues at coordinate 20,256 of JBATLR010000460.1, read as the reverse complement.
GGGAGCCCTATTGCATGATATAGGAAAAGTGGTTAGCCATGAAGAGGAGGGTACACATGCGATGCTCGGGGCGGAATTGGCAAAGAAGTATGGAGAGTCGGAGCTCATTGTGAATGCCATTGCTGCCCACCATGAACAAGTTGAGCCGCTGTGCCCCGAATCGGTCTTAGTGGCTGCTGCGGAAGCTCTCTCGGCCGCCCGTCCGGGTGCCAGACGCGAAACCCTCGAAGCCTATGTCAAGCGATTGGAAAAGCTGGAATCATTAGCTACTGGGTTTACAGGTGTTGATAAGGCCTATGCAATTCAAGCTGGGCGTGAAATTCGGGTAATAATTCGTCAGGGAGAATTAAACGACAGTGAAAGTTTTGCCCTATCTCGGGATTTGGCCAAAAAGATTGAACAAGAACTGACATACCCTGGACAGATTAAGGTGACAGTCATTCGAGAAAATCGCTTTATCGAATTTGCCAAATAGCTCTGTGAGTAAAGGAGATCATGAACGTACTGTTTATTGGAGATATCATGGGAGAGCCTGGCCGTCGGGTGATTCTAAAGCATCTGTCAAAGGTTATTCAGGAGCATCAGATTGACCTGGTTATTGGCAACGGGGAGAATGCGGCAGGTGGGTTTGGCATCACACAGGAAGTGGCCGAAGACTTGTTTGATTTGGGTCTTTCAGTCATTACACTGGGCAATCATGCCTGGGATAAACGTGAAGCTTTAGAGTATCTGCAAAAAGAGCAGCGGGTGATCCGTCCCGCGAATTATCCCGATGGAGTTCCAGGAAAAGGCACGTGTGTTGTAGAAACCATTCATGGGGAGCGTCTAGGGATTTTGCAACTTATGGGGCGGGTGTTTATGCCCATGGTGGACTGCCCTTTTCGGGTTGCGGAACGCGAATTGGCCCAATTAACGACACAGACTCACTGTATTCTCGTGGATATGCATGCTGAAACCACCTCAGAAAAAATGGCGATGGGGTATTTTTTAGACGGCAAGGTGTCTGCGGTCCTTGGAACGCATACGCATGTTCAAACTGCGGATGAACAAATCTTACCTCAGGGAACGGGATATTTAACCGATGTCGGGATGACCGGCCCTGTTCAATCCGTCATCGGGATGAAACCAAACTTGGTGATTCAGAAATTTCTGACCCAACTTCCGAAAAGATTCGAAGTGGCGACAGGACCTTCTGTTTTAAGTGCGGCAGTGTTAAATCTTAATTACTCAACTGGAAAAACCACTCACATCACGCGCCTTCGTGTGTTTGAGTAACGTATCTCCGTGCCAGGGCTTTTCCCTTCAGTGCTTACCGTCTCGGCTCTCACCCGACAGATTCGTTCAACGTTCGAACAAAATTTTCCTCCACTCTGGGTTGAAGGGGAAATTTCTAACCTTTCCTGCCCGTCTTCGGGACACCGGTATTTTACCCTGAAAGACCAATCGAGTCAGATCAGAGCTGTGCTCTTTCGCAGTCAGGTCGAACGCCTGAAATTCGCGCTTCAGGAAGGTTTGGATGTCTTTGTATTCGGTCGGCTTTCAGTGTATGAACCACGTGGAGACTATCAATTACTCTTAGAAGTAGTTGAGCCCAAGGGCATTGGTGCGCTGCAATTAGCCTTTATTCAATTGAAGGCAAAGTTGGAAGCCGAAGGATTATTTGAAGCTTCGAGAAAAAGGGTGCTTCCTCTTTACCCGCATCGGATTGGTCTAGTGACGTCACCTTCCGGTGCTGCAATCCATGATCTGCTCACCATCATTCATCGACGTTGGCCTTTTGCACAGATTCTGATTGCCCCTGTTCCCGTGCAAGGGGATGAAGCTGCCGGACAAATCGCTAAGGCTATTGGGGTGCTCAACCAATTGGGCGAATTGGATGTGTTAATTGTTGGGCGTGGTGGAGGATCGTTGGAGGACCTCTGGGCATTTAATGCCGAAATTGTGGTGAGGGCTATCGCCTCTTCCAGGATTCCGGTGGTGTCTGCTGTTGGCCATGAAACCGATCTGACGCTCGCAGATTTAGTTGCTGATTATCGGGCTCCCACTCCCTCTGCTGCGGCAGAGTTGGTGGTTCCGGATTGCTCAACGGTTAGGCATCATCTGGGGCATCAACGCGTACGATTGGAACGGTCCATAAGGAGTTTATGTGTCGCGTGGAGAGGACAAGTTCAGGAATTGACCGGACGATTGCCTGAGCCTAGACTCGTGCTTGGACAATTCGTGCAACAGGTGGATGAGTTAGAGCGGCAACTCTACGTAAAAATGAAGCACTGGTGCCGGAATCTCCAGGTGCAGTTGCTGAAGCATCAGTCCTCGATTTGGGAGAGGAATCCCCTGATTGACATTCATCGGCAGCAACTGGCTTTGGTTGACCGAGGGATTCGGATTGTACGAGGTATGTCGGGGTGCATTCTTGATAAACGTCATCAAACAGAGCTGTGGATGTCTCAGCTGAATCAATTAAGTCCCCTTGCGGTCTTAGCGCGGGGGTATAGCATTGTTCACAAGCTGCAAAATGGAAAAGTCGTGAGGCAATCAACAGAAGTTTCTGTGGGAGAGTCTGTACGCGCTAGACTTCATGAGGGCGAATTGATTTGTCTGGTACAGCGTACCCATTCTTCAAGGTAAGAAATTCCCTTTTGCTTCATGTTCCGCCATGGCTATAATACATGTCAGGCTCATAGATCATGAACCCATGATACGAGAGAACTGAATCACTGATCATCTTCGGACAATATTTATGGCTGTCCTGAAATTTGAAAAAGCACTGTCCCGCTTGGAAACTATTGTGGCCGAGTTGGAGCGCGGGGAGCTTTCCTTGGATGAATCCTTGAGGATTTTTGAGGAAGGAGTCAAGCTCTCAAAAACCTGCCTGAAAATGCTGGATGATGCAGAACGCAAAGTGGAGATCCTTGTGCAAGACAAGGATGGAAGAAAACGTATACAGGCTTTTTCGGTTGAGGATTCCAATTTGCCGGAATCCTAAATTACCTCCACGACTATCTCTCTCAATCGGTAATCTTTGCATTGTCTGCTTCGTGGACATGAACATATGAAGGCTGCTCAGCCATCAGCTCCATCCCGGAAACCCTCAAAAGAACGACTGGATTCCCTTGTTCTGACTCAGGAATTGGTCGCAAGTAGAGAACAGGCCTGCCGACTTATTCTTGCCGGTCGAGTGAAAGTCGATGGGGTCCTGATTGATAAGCCAGGAAAGCTGGTTGCGACAACTGTTTCGCTGGAAGTGACGAAGCCGGAATGCGCCTATGCCAGCCGAGCTGGTGAAAAGCTGGCACCTGCCTTGGATGCATTTTTTATTTCCTGTTCAGGCTGTGTGGTGATGGATGTGGGTGCTTCCACCGGGGGGTTCACTGATTGTGTGCTGCAGCGTGGCGCCAATCGAGTCTATGCCATTGACGTAGGGTATGGGCAGTTAGATTGGAAGCTGAGAACGGATTCTCGTGTTGTGGTCATGGACCGTTGCAATATCCGCCATCTGGGCCCCCAAGATATTCCTGAGCCGGTTGATTTGGCGGTCATCGATGTTTCATTTATTTCCCTACGTTTGGTATTGCCAGCGATTTTGCCTGTCCTGCGTGATCAGGCGTATCTTGTCGCATTGGTCAAGCCGCAATTTGAAGTTGGGAAAGGACAAGTCGGAAAAGGAGGCATTGTCCGTGATGAACGATTGCGTGAGCAGGTGAGGGACGGTTTTGTGGATTATGTCCGTAGCCTTCGTCTCGACGTCATTGGTGTCATGGATTCGACCCTGTTGGGAAAAAAAGGAAATAAAGAGATGTTGGTGGGAATGAAAAAACGGGAAGATGAGTATTGAAGGAAGCAAACCAATTAGTTTTCGCTTACCTTAATCATGTAAAAGGAGAAAGCCGGGCATGTCTACAAAAATTCTGGTGACCGGGGGAGCTGGATTCATTGGATCACATCTGGTTGACCGGTTAATTCAGGAAGGCAATGAGGTCATTGTTGTTGATAACCTCTCTACAGGGAAACGAAAGAATGTCAATAAAAAGGCCCAATTTTATAAAATGGATATTCAGAGTAAGCGGATTGAACGGGTATTCCGAAATGAGCGTCCCCTTATTGTCGTCCATCTGGCCGCGCAAATGAGTGTTCGCCATTCCACGGATGATCCGGGGTTTGATGCGCAAGTCAATATTTTAGGGACTATCAATGTTTTAGAACATGCGGTGAAGCAGGGTGTGCGAAAGGTGACATTTGCATCGTCGGGTGGTGTGGTCTATGGGGAACAGGAAATATTCCCGGCCGCAGAGTCACACCGGACAGAACCTCTTTCTCCTTATGGAATCAGTAAGCTGGCTGGAGAAAAATATCTGGCCTATTACGCAAATGCTACCGGACTCCGGTATGTGGCGCTTCGTTTTGCGAATGTCTATGGGCCCAGGCAGGACTCTGAGGGAGAGGCAGGGGTCGTGGCTATTTTCTCAAAACAAATGCTGGATGGTGGTCAACCGATTGTCAATGGAACTGGGAAGCAGACAAGAGATTTTATCTATGTAGATGATGCGGTGGAAGCGATCTTGGTGACCTTGGGAGAGGATGTTCAGGGAATTTTTAATGTGGGAACTGGCCAGGAGACGACTATCAACGAATGTTATGGAATTATTAAAAGTTTAACGAAGTGCCAATGCAAAGAGCTATATGGAGCGGCAAAGAAAGGCGAGCAATTCCGGAGTGTGTTGGATGTGACAAAACTCAGAGAGGTATTTGGCTGGGATCCTCAGGTTACTTTGCAGGAAGGGCTTACCCGGACAGTCGATTTTTTTCGTGGAAACGGAAAATAACCTCTCCGTTGCGCGCAGGAGGAGAATGATTTCACCTGATAGCTTCTCTGTTAATACCTGGGAACGGATTGATCGATCTCAATGGACCAGGCTTCAATTCCTCCAATCAGGTTTTTAACATTCGAGAATCCCTGTTGCAAAAGAAACCCCACGGCATCCGCACTCCGCATTCCTTTATGACAATACGCGACAATCTCAGCGCTCTGGTCCAATTGTTTCAGGGAATGGGGAACCTGGCCAAGGGGAATTAGCACTGATCCGTCTATTTTTGCCAGGGAGTATTCGTGGGGTTCTCGGACATCCAACAAGAAAATTTTATCGCCTTTATCCATGCGAGCTTTTAATTCGCTGACAGTGATGGTGTAACTCATATTTGAAAGCCTCCTTACGTTCCTGAGGTATCTCTTTATCGACAAATGATCATAGCGGTTGAATTTTCAGGGTGTCAATTTTTTCTTTGTGAGAGCGGGAGGGAGCAGCATCATGCGGGAACAGTCGGTTGTCTCGATTGAACAGATTTCACAGTTTGAAGGGCAGGACATTACCATCAAGGGATGGATCCGCAACCGACGCTCGAGCGGAAAATTAAGCTTTTTGACGGTGCGTGATGGCACGGGAGATCTCCAGGCAATTTTAAGCAAAGGTGAGGTTGGCGACGACCAATTTTCTTTGTGTAGTCAGTTAACCCAGGAGTCTTCTGTGATTCTGACTGGAAAACCTCGAAGGGATGCTCGAGCGCCAGGTGGATTTGAACTTGATGTATCCACATTGTCAGTGATTCACATTGCAGAACCCTTTCCCATCCAACCCAAAGACCATGGAGTTGGTTTCCTGATGGAGTATCGGCATCTCTGGTTGCGGTCGCGACGTCAGCACGCCATTTTACGGGTTCGCCATGAAATAATTCGGACGTGTCGGAATTTTTTTGATGATCGAGGTTTTACCTTAATTGATACGCCGATTTTTACCCCAAACGCCTGCGAGGGCACCACGACCTTATTTCAAACTCAATATTTTGACCAGGTAGCCTATTTAGCCCAAAGCGGTCAATTATATGGAGAAGCGGCTGCTGCGGCTTTTGGGAAAATATACTGTTTTGGTCCAACCTTTCGAGCGGAAAAATCAAAAACCAGACGCCATTTGATGGAGTTTTGGATGGTTGAACCGGAAATGGCCTTTGCCGACCTACCGGATGCCATGCAACTGGCAGAGGAATTGGTTTCAACGGTTATTCAGCGAGTCGTAGAAACTCGTCGACCTGAACTGGAAATCTTAGAGCGGGATATTCCTAAATTAGAAGCTATGGCCAAACCCTTTCCGCGAATAACTTATGAAGAGGCCCTGACGCGTCTTCAACGAAAGGGGGTCGCCATTCAATTCGGAGATGATTTCGGAGCCGATGACGAAACATCTTTAGCGCAAGAATTTGATCGTCCGGTGATTGTTCATCGGTATCCGGCTGCCGCTAAAGCATTTTATATGGCTAAAGATCCAGAGAGGCCAGACTTGGCGTTATGTATGGATATGCTCGCGCCGGAGGGATATGGAGAAATTATTGGAGGGGGGCAACGAATCCATGATTTAGATGAATTGCTGACGCAAATTAAAGCTCACGACCTTCCTGAAGAGGCCTTTAAGTGGTATGTGGATTTGCGACGATACGGAACGGTTCCTCATGCAGGTTTTGGTATGGGAATTGAGCGAGTCGTCGCCTGGATTTGTGGATTGGACCATGTTCGAGAAACGATTCCATTCCCCAGAATGCTCTATACGTTGTATCCTTAAAATATTTTTGGGAATGACCTGGAGCTCCTCAAGTATTTTGGCCATGGCTCCTAAATTTCTTATTCCCTAGCTCCTACTTTCTTGCAACATTTTTTGAGTGCTTGACATCATAGGCGAGGGTTGTATACTTCCAGATGTGGGAGAAAGTGGGATGATTTCCACATGTATTGTAAAAATGAAACAAGCCGTGCATGAATGATGTTCATATACCGGTACTCGTAGAGGAAATCTGTTTTTGGCTTAATCCGCTGCCTGGTGGGATCTATGTTGATTGTACTGTGGGAATTGGTGGAACGTCGCTGAAGATACTGGAAAAAACCGGAAAAAATGCTCATATTATTGGTTTGGACCGTGATTATCAGGCCGTTGCTCTTGCGAAAAAGACATTAAGTGAATATGAATCGTCTGTAAATATACTACATGGGAATTTCTCCCACATTCGAGATTTTGTTCAGAAGTCCGGCTATGAGAAGGTTGACGGGGTGGTGTTTGATTTAGGGGTGTCCTCGTTGCAGTTGGACCAAGCAGAGCGTGGATTTAGTTTTTCCCTGAGTGGGCCATTGGATATGCGAATGGATCAAACCCAGAAAGTAACAGCAGCTGATCTGGTGAATCATCTTCCGGAAAAAGAGTTAGCGGATGTCATTTTTACGTATGGTGAAGAACGGTATTCCCGTCGAATCGCCCGTGCAATCGTGCAGGCCAGAGGCGCCGGTCTTATTCAGACCACGCAGGCCTTGGTGGCTGTCCTTGAGGGTGCGCTTCCTTATGCCTACAAAAAGGGGCGCTTACATTTTGCGACCAGAACCTTTCAGGCGTTACGGATCCGCGTGAATCGTGAATTGGATTTGCTCGAGCCGGCTCTCCGGGATGCCATCGACCTGTTGAAGGATGGCGGAAGGGTGTGTGTCGTCGCCTTTCACTCGTTAGAAGATCGTATTGTGAAGCAGACGTTTCGTTCTCTGGCGCAGAGAGAGCATCCAAAAGTTGCATTGCTGGTCAAGAAGCCTGTGATTCCGAGTGTGTTGGAAATACAACAAAATCCTCGTGCCAGAAGCGCTAAGTTACGTGTGGCCGAGCGCCTTCCGGAAGGAGAGACCCTATGAGGAAAAACGTGTTCCTGGGCGTCATGATTCTATTGGGGGTGTGGTGTCTGCTCTATGTTGGGGTCAAGATAGACATGTGGCGACTGGGGTATGCCATTGAAGAGTTAGAAACTCAGCGTGCGGTATTCAAAAAACAGCAAGAAGGCTTGCAGGTTCGGCTGTCGCAGTTAACGGATCCGCAACGAGTTGCCCAACGGGCGCAAAGTCAATTGGGACTCACGGTGGCTCGGGAAGGGCAGATCGTTATGGTCTCCCTGGATACGTTACCCCAGTCTGAATCGGATGGAAATTTTCCTGTTCGTTTGGTCCGTGAGTTTGGTAATGCCGTCGTGAGCCTTCCGTGAAAACACCATCTCAGGACATTCATCCCGTCTGTCGAATCCGAAGTGGCATTGTCTGCTTAGGCCTCCTTTGCGGGTTTGTGCTTATTGGTTGCCGACTGTTTTACCTACAGGTCCTTCAAGCGGACGTTGGGGCTCATCAGGCACAACAGCAACACGAAAAAACCGTGATTGTTCAGCCGGATCGAGGGGTCATTGTTGATCGACAAGGTCACCCACTGGCTCTCAATGTGGAAGTGTCCTCATTGTATGTGAGGCCGCCGTCCTTGAATGATCCACAACGGGTTGCCCGATCCTTAGCGCCGATCTTACAAATGCCGGTCAAGGAATTACGCGAGTTGTTCACACGAAATCAGCCATATGTTTGGGTTAAGCGCAATATTCCGGAACCCGTCGTCAAGGAAGTGGAGGCGTTGAATGTATCCGGATTGGGATTGACCAAAGAACCGCATCGTTTTTATCCCAAGGGAGAATTGGTATCTCATCTCGTGGGGTTTGCCGGAATTGATAGCCAGGGATTAGAAGGGGTGGAACTTCAATATGAGTCCTATCTACGGGGTGAAAAAAACCTGGTGAAATACCAAAGGGACGCTTTGGGCAGAAAGCTTGCCTCACCCCCAAGTCATGATTCCGTAGCCTTGTCGACTGGGTATCATCTCACTTTGACCATAGATGAGGTTGTCCAATTCATTGCGGAGGCGGAGTTGGCGCAAGCCTTAAAGCAAAGCGGCGCGAAGTCTGGAAGCATTGTGATCATGGACCCCTTAACCGGAGCGATTCTGGCGTGGGCACTTCATCCGACCTTTGACCCTAATCACCTAGGGCAGTTTTCCACTCAGGATTGGCGAAATCGACTGGTGACGGATCCCTATGAGCCGGGGTCAACGTTGAAAATTGTGGTGGCAGCGGCGGCGCTTGAAGAACAGGTGATGTCTCCGGACACGTTAATCTATGGTGGTGACGGAAAGATGTCGGTGGCAGGGACCATTGTTCATGATCCGGCAAAAACCAGTTGGATGACGTTTTCCGAAGCGGTGGCGCAATCGAGTAATGTGGGTGCGATCAAAGTCGCCATGGAATTAGGGCAAGACCGGGTTTTTCGATATTTAAAAGCCTTTGGATTTGGAGAAAAAACTGAAATCGATCTTCCGGGAGAGTCCTCAGGGATACTCCGAGAGCCCAATAAATGGAGTGGTCGAAGCCTTTCTTCTATTGCTATGGGTCAGGAAATCGCCGTCACCCCGATTCAAATGGTCACAGCCATGTCAGTGGTGGCCAATGGTGGTTGGCTGATGACGCCCTACGTCGTCTCTTCGATCCTGGACTCAAACGGACAGGCTGTCTTGACCAAAGATCCGCAACCCAAACGGCGACCCATTTCGCTTGAGACAACCGGCACGTTAACTCGGATTCTCGAACTGGCTGTAGAGGCAGGAACAGGCAAGCGTGCCAGGCTTGCCGGATATCGCGCTGCGGGAAAGACGGGGACGGCTCAAAAAATTGACCCGAAAACCGGGTCCTACTCTTCTTCACAAGTGATTGCCTCGTTTGTCGGATTTGCACCAGTCGAGCGCCCGCGTCTTGCCATGTTAGTCGTCATTGATGAGCCGACGATTGGGAACTGGGGTGGGGAAATTGCCGCTCCGGTCTTTCGAAAGGTCGCAGAGCGCGTCTTGCCCCATTTGGGAGTGTTGCCCGGTGGATCCGCAGTTATTCGCACGGCTGCGGCAAATTCGTCTATTTCTTCACCGCAGCCCATTGTGCAGTAATCTGTGACGCTTCAAGAGCTTCTTGCCTCACTGGATACGGTAGTAAGTGAAGGGGATCTTCAGCGTGAGGTTGTGTCCGTTACCGAGGACTCCCGACAAGTGAAGCCTGGTTCAGTATTTGTGGCCATCAAGGGGGAGCACAATGATGGACATCAGTTTGTGAGACTGGCTCAACAGCAAGGGGCAGTTGGTGTGGTGGTGGAGGAGGGATTTGAGACACAGGACCCACCATTAGGAGGAAGCTCGTCTGCGCTCATTCGAGTGACAAATTCCCGGAAGGCCTTGGGGTTGTTGGCGGCAAAACTTTCCGGTATGCCTTCTGCCCGCCTGCGCATGGTGGGGGTCACGGGGACGAATGGCAAAACCACGGTGACGCATTTAGCCAAATCCCTGCTGGAAGCTCAAGGACATCATGTGGGACTGTTGGGGACCGTAGGCTATGTGTTCGGGACAGAGCGGCGTGTGGCGTCACATACCACCCCGGCTCCTGTCGAGCTACAGAACATGTTGAGCGCCATGGTCAATGCGGGAATGGATGTTGCGGTCATGGAGGTCTCTTCCCATGCGTTGGCCTTAGATCGGATAGCCGGCTGTGAATTCGATATAGTCGTGTTTACCAATCTGACGCAAGACCATTTAGATTTTCATCACACATTGGATAATTATTTTCAGGCGAAACTCCGTTTATTTACCGAATGCGTCGATAGGGGCCAGAAGACCCGCCCCAAACGAGCCCTCGTCAATGCCGATGATGAACGGGCTTCCCTGATTCTTCAAAATTGTTCCATTCCGACCTGGACATATGGGCTCCATTCCCACGCAGACATCAGGGCGGAATCCGTCCGCCTTTCTATGGGAGGAACGGAATTTCTGGTGAAGAGTCCCAAGGGCCCGTTGACAATCAACAGCCAATTGGTGGGAGAACATAATGTGTCGAATATGCTGGCTGCAATCGGAATTGGCCTGGAAATGGGTATGACGGTTCCGATGATTGAACAAGCCGTGCAGTCAGTGGCCAATGTACCTGGACGGTTTGAACGCATCAATGAAGGCCAACCATTTACGGTCGTCGTGGATTATGCGCATACCGAAGATGCGCTGTATCGGTTGCTTCGAGCGGCGCAGGCCATTACAAAAGGACGCATCATTACCCTCTTTGGTTGTGGGGGCGACCGGGATCCCGGAAAACGGCCCAAGATGGGGCAGGTTGCGGCACGCCATAGCGATGTGGTGATAGTCACGTCCGATAATCCACGAACGGAAAATCCCGAAACAATTCTGACTCAAATCGAACAGGGCATTCAATCCCTGCTTCCGGACGAACGGTGTCCCTATCGGATCATTACCGATCGCGCCGAAGCCATTCATGCCGCGGTTTCAGAAGCCAGGGAGGGAGATCTGTTGTTGATCGCGGGAAAGGGGCATGAAGACTACCAAATTCTCGGCACTCAAAAAATTCATTTTGATGATCGTGAAGAAGCCAGGAAGGCCATCCATCGACGGATGGGCTCTCGGTAGCGCTGACGATTCAACATGGCAGCTTTTGAGATCAACGAGGTGCTCGATGCGACGGAGGGGAGGTTGCTTCTACAGGGACCACAGAAAGGGAGAATGCTTCGAGTGCAAACGGATTCCCGAGAGATTAAATCCGGTGATTTGTTTCTGGCCTTGAAAGGGGAGAAATTCGATGGCCATGAATTTGTGAAAACGGCCTGCAAGCTGGGAGTCCGAGGTGTGGTGGTTGAGGAGGCGCAGGCCCGGGAGATGTTGACGCAAGTACGTCAGGCTGGCCCGGTTCCTGTCATGGTGGTGGCGGTAAACAATACTCTGCGAGCGTACCAGGACTTAGCCAGATTCCATCGATTGCGCTTTTCAATCCCCGTGGTGGCCATTACGGGCAGCAATGGAAAAACGACGACAAAGGAAATGGTGTATCAGGTGCTGGCGACTCGCTGGCGCGTCCATAAAACGCAAGGGAATTTTAATAATGCCATAGGTGTCCCCAGGACGCTCCTGGGTCTTCACTCCGGACATCAGGCTGCCGTAATTGAAATGGGGGTGGATCAAGTGGGGCAGACGACTCAATTGTGTGACATGACCAGGCCTACGGCAGGGGTGATCACCAATGTCGGTCCCGACCATTTGGAATTTTACGGCACAATGGCCCGGTCGGCGACATCGAAAGCTGAACTATTGGATTGGCTTCCTCGAACTGATGGTGCGGCAATTCTGAATGCAGACGACCGATATTTTGAAATGTTTTCCCGGAAAGCGAAATGCCCGGTGATCTCATTCGGGATGTCGGCTCAGGCGGATGTCCGGGCGGCCGACTTGGAGTGGAACGGACGGAGAACGGAATTTCGCCTGTTCTTACCTCATCGAAAATTGGCCAAACGAGCGAGTGTGCGAATCATGGGCCCGCACAATATTGCCAACGCTCTGGCCGGCGCGTCAGTGGGTTGTGCCATGGGATTGTCGGGCGATGACATCGTTTCAGGATTACAAAAGTTTCGCCCCGCTCCCATGCGGTCGGAGATTCGCAGGTGGGGTGGAGTGCTGTATCTCTATGATTGTTATAACGCCAACCCTGCTTCAGTCAAAGCCGCGTTGGAATCGCTTGTTGGGCTGAATGCTGTCAAAAGGACGATCGCCGTATTGGGTGACATGCTTGAGTTGGGGCCTAAAGAGGCGCAGTTTCATCAGGAAATAGGACGCGATGCTGCCAAGCACCAAGTCACCCATTTAATTGCTTGTGGTGCGTTTGGACACCACATGTCCGAAGGTGCTCGAACAGTACACGGACCCACGCAGGTGTCCGTGGTGAGAGATGCCACGGAAGCCGGGGCCTTGCTGAAAACAATGGTGAAGCGTGGGGATGCTGTGCTCATTAAGGCTTCCCGTGGAGCAAAAATGGAACGAGTGCTCGATGCCGTCCGCCCCGGGTCCTAGGCTGCATGAATTGGGCTGGATACCAGGGCCATAAGGAGTCCTTGAGAGTGAAACGTCTAACCGTGATGATGAATGAGCAACAATATATGGGCGAGGCTTCTTTCCCTCTACACGAAGAAAGTACATCCTAATGCTGTATCTCTGGCTTTATCCCCTTCATACCGAATTTGCCATCTTCAATGTCTTTCGGTATCTCAGTTTCCGCATTATTTATGCGGCAGTGACCGCTTTTCTGATTGTGTTTTTCCTGGCCCCTCCCATGATCAAAAAACTGCAGACATTGAAACTCGGGCAAAAAATACGAACTGATGGCCCGCAATCGCATCTGGGAAAATCCGGTACCCCTACGATGGGAGGATTGCTCATCATCTTTTCGGTATTGCTCTCAACCGTGTTGTGGGCGGATATCTCCAATTTCTATGTCTGGTTGGTCCTCTTATCGCTTGTGGGTTTCGGGATGATCGGATTTGTGGATGATTACATTAAAATTTTACGTGGCCAATCCAAGGGATTGACGGCTACGCAAAAAATCGTTGGACAGTTAGGAGTGGCGTTGGGCATTGGGCTCTTTTTTTACCTTTCTCCTGGCTATTCCACGGAACTCAGTGTGCCGTTCTTTAAAAACTTTACTCCCGATTTAGGAGTCTTCTACATCCCATTTGCCGTTCTGGTCATTGTGGGGTGTTCCAATGCGGTGAACCTCACTGACGGGCTGGATGGGTTGGCCGTCGGACCGGTCATTATTTCAGCGATGGCCTATTCGGTGGTGGCCTGGGCGGTCGGAAACAAATTGGTCTCAGGATACCTGCTCGTCCCTCATATTGAAGGAGCCGGGGAATTGGCCATCCTGACGGCCTCCATTGTTGGGGCGGGATTGGGTTTTCTCTGGTTTAACACGTATCCCGCGTCGGTCTTCATGGGCGATGTGGGATCCTTACCCCTGGGTGCGGCCTTAGGGACGGTGGCAGTGGTGTGCAAGCATGAATTGTTATTGATCCTGGTTGGCGGAGTTTTTGTGATGGAAGCGGTGTCCGTGATTTTTCAAGTGGCGTCGTTTAAGTCCAGGGGGAAGCGGATTTTCCTTATGGCGCCATTGCACCATCATTTTGAACTGAAGGGCTGGGAAGAGCCCAAAGTGGTGGTGCGTTTATGGATTATTGCGATCATTTTGGGCCTCTTAAGTATTAGCACATTGAAGTTACGCTAAGCATAGGATCTTTGTGGAACCCTGTGGAGCCATGGAAGCCGTGAACGTCACTCCCGTGTATCCCATTACGAGTTGGCCAAACAAGCGTGTCACGGTGTTTGGCCTCGGACGAAGCGGCAGGGCGGCAGCCGATCTCCTTCTGGACCTTGGCGCGGTGGTGACGATTGTCGAAGAACACACAAGTCAGGATGTTGAGTCCGCGTCCGCAGCATATCGTCTTCGAGGCGTTCGAGTGTTTGGAGGGGATGACGTTGCCGACGGGTTGAGGGATCTCGACCTCCTGGTCGTCAGTCCAGGGGTCCCCAAGGACCATCGTCTTCTCCAGGAAATTGTCCAACGGGGCATTCCGGTTATTGGAGAAATTGAGTTAGCCGGATGGTTTCTTCGGGCTCCCATCATTGCGGTGACTGGAACCAACGGGAAAAGTACCACGGTACGCCTCATTGGATCGATCCTGCAACAATGTGGGAAGCGGGCATTTGTGGGCGGCAATCTGGGTATTCCATTATGTGAGGCGGTGCGTAAACAAACGGACCCGTCTCCTGGGCCCGATTATGAGTTTATTGTCGCAGAAGTCTCGAGCTTCCAATTAGAAACGATCCACCTGTTTAAGCCCTGGGTTGCTGCCTTGTTAAATGTGACGCCGGATCATTTGGATCGACATCCCACTCAAGAAGACTATCGGGCTGCCAAGCAGCGTATCTTTGAAAATCAGACCATTCAGGATTGGGTGCTGATTAATGTGGACGATCCTGTGGTGAGAACCCTGGCCTTGTCGGCACGGGCAGGCGTCTGTGAATTCAGTCTTACCAAAAAAGTGAAGCAGGGGGTGTACCTCGAAGCAGGCGAGATGAGAGCACGGATGCACGGGAAGGATTTTTTCATAGCTTCACGAGACGCTCTCCCGATGCGGGGAGACCATAACGTGGCAAATGCGATGGCGGCAATGTGTGTCGGACTGCTCTGTGGATGTTCAGCAGAGGATATGGTTCGTGCTCTTCAGGCCACGCCGACCTTTGAGCATGCCTTAGAGGTGGTTCGGGAGTGGAAGGGCATCACATTTGTCAATGATTCCAAAGGCACGAATGTGGACGCCACCCTCAAAGCCTTACAGAGCTTTCATGAGCCCTTGGTCTTGATTCTTGGTGGGAAAGACAAAGGCGGTGATTTTTCGCAGTTGGCTGACAGTATTAAACGACAGGTCAAGGGCGTCGTGGTGATCGGGGAAGCGACTCAGAAAATTCTCCAGGCCCTGAATCAGATCAAGCCGGTGACTCTCGCAACCAGCTTGACGGATGCGGTGTCTCAGGCCGCGACATTCGCGTCAAGTGGGGATGTGGTGTTGTTTTCGCCGGCGTGCGCCAGTTTCGATATGTTTCGGAATTATCATCATCGCGGACTTGAATTTAAGCGGGTTGTCGGAGAACTTCAATAAATGGGTATTCCAGCTATCTTGCGGCGTAAAAACTCCCATGTGGAATCGCGGGCATGGGCGGATCTGTTCCCTGGAAATCTGGGCATCGGTTCCAGGCGGATCGATCCTCTGATTGTGGGAATCACTCTGGCACTGTCCCTTGGGGGATTAGTCATGGTGTTTAGTGCCAGTGGGGTCATGGCGGAAAATAAATTTACCAATGCCACTTATTATCTCCAACGACAAATCGTGTGGATGCTGTTGGGATTTGGCGTCCTGTTGGTCGGGTCCTTCATCGACTATCGCCAGTGGAAGCAATGGATTCCCCTGGTTGTCGGAGGATGTATCGTTGGATTACTGCTGGTCCTGGCTGTGGGCCCTCAAATCAATGGTGCTCGACGATGGCTCGCACTTGGATTTTTTTCGATTCAACCTACGGAAATGGCCAAGCTGGCTGTTGTGCTGTACCTCGCGGCGTTTCTCTCCAATCCGCAACGGCGAGTCACTGATTGGCAACGAGGCTTTCTTCCCCCTGTGGCGATGGTGGGCATCATGTGTGGACTCATTGTCGTGGAGCCGGATTTAGGAAGTACCGTCGTTATCAGCCTGGTGTTCGTCGGCATGATGTATCTGGCCGGAGCGAGAGTGCGGCACTTGGCCTATTTAGGTGGGCCGATGATTTTGGGTGTGGGTGCTCTCATCTGGATGAGTCCTGAACGATGGGAACGGATGACGACATTTATGAATCCGTTCGCGGACCGACAAGGTGCAGGCTATCAACTTGTCCAGTCCATCCTGGCCTTGGAAAATGGCGGATTATTTGGTGTCGGTCTTGGGCAGGGCAAGCAAAAGCTGATGTTTCTTCCGGAAGGCCATACCGATTTTGTGTTGGCCTTGGTGGGAGAAGAGCTGGGGCTCATTGGAACCTGCGGGTTGTTGGCCCTGTTTGCCATTTTGGTGTGTAAAGGATTTCGAGTTGCGGCCTTGGCACCTGATTTGTTTGGGCGATATCTCGCTTTGGGAATTACCATGCTTCTGGGTATTCAGGCCCTGATCAATGCAGGCGTCGTGAGTGGGCTGTTGCCGACCAAAGGCTTAACGCTTCCCTTGGTCAGTTACGGAGGGTCGTCGCTCCTGGTCACCATGTTAGCTCTCGGAATTTTGCTGAGTGTGGCTCGACAGGGACGAGCCGGCCCTTAAGTGAAGAGAATGGTGTAATGCGGGTCATCATTGCTGCGGGTGGGACGGGAGGTCATATGTTTCCGGCTATCGCGTATGCCAAAGAATTTCAACAGCATGACCCTGAAGGGACCATTGTGTTTGTCGGGACGGGGAAGTCGTTAGAGGGAGAAATTCTGGGGAAAGAAGGGTTTGGGTTTGAACCGATCACGGTTGAAGGATTTGTGGGCCGAGGGCTGGTTGGCATGGCGCGTTCCCTCATGCTGCTTCCGAAGTCGTTTTGGCGTGCGATCCAGATTCTCCGCGGTCACCGTGCCGATCTGGTCATTGGGACGGGCGGGTATTTTAGTCCTCCCGTGGTCGTGGCGGCCTGGCTGTTGAATATTCCCAGAGTCTTGTTAGAACCGAATGCCATGCCGGGATTGGCCAATCGGGTGTTGGGTCCATTGGCCGACAGAATCTTTCTAGCCTTTGACAGTGCGAAACCTTTCTTTTCCTCATCGAAAGTCAAGGTGATTGGCACACCCATTCGAAAGGCATTTGCCTTGGAACGTCCTCCGGTTCCTCCGCAGAAGATCTCACATCTGTTGATCTTTGGCGGGAGCCAGGGGGCTCGGGCGATTAATTCCGCCATGTTGAAGGCTGTGGAGATTTCATCGAAGCTGCGGGAGCAGGTGACCATCACCCATCAAACCGGAGCGGACGATTTCGAACGGGTCAAGGCCGGCTATGCACAATTGGGCGTTCACGTAGATGTCCGCCCCTTTCTCTTTGATATGCCTCATGAGCTTGCCAAGGCGGATCTCATCGTCTGTCGGGCCGGGGCCAGCACATTGGCTGAGTTATCAGCATATGGAAAAGTCGGAATCCTGATCCCGTTTCCCCAGGCGACACACAATCATCAGGAGATGAATGCCAGGTCCATGGAAGCGGCCGGAGCGGCTCGAGTGCTCTTGCAATCCGACCTCACCGGGCAGCGGCTGGCAGAAGAAATTGAACGTTGGATGGTGGATATTCCCCACTTACAGGAAATGGCCCGACAGAGCTGGATCCTCAGGAAAGTCAATGCCACAGAGCAAATGGTGAGGGAATGCCTCTCGCTGGTGGGGCATCCGGTCGCGTCGTGAGACACAGGCATAATGGGGAAATATGGCACGGATGAATAAGCAAAAGAGTCAAAGTGGAAACCATTGTCTGAACCTATTCAATCTTTAATGAGGAGGGACTCTTACAGGGAATGAAGAGCATGTCCTGTCAGGGCCACGTCTGGAAGATCCAAAATAGTCGTCGTGTCATACAAGAGGCTTGTGGTGAAGTCGCGAGCCCGGTAGGCCGACCCGGTATTGAGACTATACCGCCAGACTTACAGGCCATGCGTCCCCAACGGTGGGCGCATCAACTGACCGTCTTCGGTGATCCTCCCTTCAACCCTGGAAGTCTAAAACATTATGTTTCGAAAAATTCAGCACATTCATTTGGTTGGTATTGGAGGAAGTGGAATGAGTGGCATCGCAGAGGTGCTCCTCACGTTAGGGTATAAGGTGACCGGCTCTGATGTGGGGTCGTCTGACACGATCCGCCGGTTAGAGGAATTAGGGGGCACGGTGTTTATCGGGCATCAGGAATCGAATGTGGAAGGGGCGCAAGTGGTGGTGGTGTCGTCGGCCATTGCCGGGTCCAATCCGGAAATTCGTGCGGCCCGGGCCAAGGTGATCCCGGTCATTCCGCGAGCGGAGATGCTGGCAGAGCTGATGCGATTGAAGTACGGCATTGCCATTGCCGGCGCACATGGTAAAACCACCACGACGTCGATGGTCGCCTCGATCCTTGCGCAAGCCGGCCTCGATCCCACATTCGTGATTGGGGGCAAGGTGAATGCCATGGGGACCCATGCGCGTTTGGGCCGGAGTGATCTGCTGATTGCGGAAGCCGACGAGAGTGACGGATCGTTTTTGCGGTTATCGCCCTCCATCGTGGTCGTGACGAATATCGACCGTGAGCACCTCGATCATTACGGAAGCATGGAAGGTCTTCAAGAGGCGTTTTTAGAATTTATCAATAAGATTCCATTCTACGGCGTGGCGATTGTGTGTGCCGATGATCCCTGGATTCGCAAGCTCCTGCCTCGGGTGGTGAAGCGATATCATACGTATGGCATGAGTGATTTTTCGGGTGTGCTGACCTCTGATTTGTTTGCGACGGACATTGAAACCAAGGCGATGGGTGTGGAATTTCGGGCGCATTACCGGGATCAAAAGCTTGGGCCCTTCCGCATTCGTATCCCGGGTGTGCATAACGTGGCCAATGCGTTAGCGGCCATCGGGGTGGCATTGGAATTGGATGTGCCCGTGGATTTGATCCGGGCAGGGTTGGCGGCTTTTGCCGGAGTCGAGCGGCGGTTCCAGATTCGTGGAGAAAAAAACGGCATTGTGGTGGTGGACGACTATGGGCACCATCCTACCGAGATTCGTGCCACCTTGGCGGCGGCGCGAGCCGCGTGGCAGCGCCCGTTGATCGTGGTGTTTCAGCCGCATCGGTTTTCAAGAACCAGGGACCTGGCCGACGAGTTTGCCAAGGCGTTCGAACAGGCGGATCGCGTGTATGTCATGGATATCTATCCCGCCGGTGAGGCGCCGATCCCCGGGATCACCGGACAGATGATGGCCGACACCATTCGGGCGTCTGGTCATCCCTCTGTCCAATGGCTCAATCGTGACTCCGGTTTGATCACCAAATTGCGAGAGGAGCTTCGTGAGGGCGATGTCCTGTTGACCCTGGGCGCGGGGGATGTCTGGAAAGTCGGAACTGAATTGTTGGAATCGTTGTAACCGAATGTGGTGAGTCATGGAAGTCGAGGGTTGTAAAGGTGAAGACCGGCCGGCCGACACTGACAGCGAAACGGCTTCAACGAGCCGTGCAGCATGTGAAAGGAGAAGTCCACTGGAACGAATCCCTGGCGCCTCTTCTGTCGTTGCAGGTGGGCGGCCCTGCGGATGTCTTGATCTTTCCCCTGGATGTGGAAGACGTCATTCGCGTGATCGTCGGGGCTCGAACAGAAGGGGTTCCCTTCGTGGTGTTAGGTGGGACCAATGTGGTCGTTCGCGATAAAGGGATTCGAGGCATTGTCATGCAATTGAAACATTTAACCGGGATACATGAGGAAGCCGGTCACGTGCTATATGCCCAGGCGGGCGTGCGGTTGCCCAGGTTGATGCAATTTGCCGTGGGGCATCATCTGTCCGGAATGGAGTGGGCGGCGGGGATTCCGGGAACCGTCGGTGGTGGGGTGGTGATGAATGCCGGAACGCGGTTGGGGGAAATGCAGGAGGTCTTGCACGCCGTCGATTTGGTAAATCTTCGTGGACATCGCGTACGAGTGGAGGCTTCCAACATGTCATTTACTTATCGGAAGGCAACGCTCCCCAAAGGCGTCGTCGTTGGCGCGTGGGTCCAGTTGGCTCTCTCGAATAAAGCGCAGGTGGAGGCGAAAACCAAAACTTATCTGCAGTACCGGCGGGAGACCCAACCGTTAACCCTTCCGAATGCCGGATCCGTGTTTAAAAACCCGCCGGGAGATTCTGCCGGACGGTTAGTTGAAGCCGCAGGATTAAAGGGTGTGCGGGTTGGTGATGCTGAAGTCTCGACCAAACATGCCAACTTTATTGTGAATAGAGGAACAGCCA
>JBATLR010000459.1:0-1657 GCA_049289415.1 Nitrospirales bacterium | reverse complement strand
ATGGGATCCGTGTGCGAATGCTGTAGGCATTCAACTTCACTGCACTGATGCAAAATGCCTCAACATCATATTTGAAATCCCGTAGTAGCCGAGATACCTCACGACAGAAAAACAACCGGTGGGTTGCCTGTTGTCCAATAAAAAATACCATTGGACCAGACTTCGATGTTGATAAAGAAGTTATGTCATCCTACCCGAAACTTAATCCGGCTTGGCCGCAGGATTTTTTTCCGCGTCTGTAGAACCATGCAGCTGAGCCCTGGTGTCCAGTTCGTGGGCTTTTCGCCCGCCCCTCGCCGTCCGGCATTCGCCTAAATTGCCGTGTACCATCAGGCTGGCCATTTGGACACAGCGTTCTACCAAGGCGATCGCGCCTTCCCGGAGTGATTGGGACTTCTGCACATATCGCATATTATTTTGCATATCCTCTGCACTCCATCCCCGGGAATGAGCAATATAGGGAAACTGCGGGAACTGCACACCGATTTCAGCGAAAAATCCGAGGAGTTGCCCAGCCACAGCCTGAATATTATCCTGCCCACCCGTAATGATAAACCCGCCCACTTTATTATGAAGCAGATGTGTATCTGAAATGGTTTCTTGATTCTGTATGCAGTTCATCCGCTCAACCATCTTGAAATAGAGGCTGCTTGCGGCGCCCCATCTGATGGGAGTGGCCAGTACCAAAACATCAGCCCAATGCACCAGTCCCTCGTAGACCTGGTCCATCTCATCTTGTGGATCCATCTGCGTAATCGAACAGGGCCAGGTACAGGCCCGTGATGATTTGGAATAAAAACCCTCGCAAGGGCGAAAGGACAGATCCCGAAGACGCAACAAGCGCGTTTCACATGCTAGATTGTCCAAGGCATGCTTCAGCCCGACTTCGAGCAAATCTTCTGAAGTACTGTAGCGAGGGTGATCAGGCGTCATGACGGTCGTGGAAAGTCCGAGAACCCGAATCGGACCGTCCTCCCTGCGGGGAGTTCGAGCAAGCGGATGGGGTTCATGTGCTTGACGCGTTCGTTTCGAAATCGCCGTGGATCGAATCAAGACTCGCCCGTTCTCTACTTTCACGTCATAGGCCGGCACTGCGTCTTCTTCATACCCGGGTTCCCCCTTGCCGGTCCGATAATGAAACTTCCAATAATGCCAAGGGCAGACCACGTACTCTCCGTCTAAGGTTCCTTCACCCAACGGCCCGCCCACATGGTTGCACGCGCCATTGATCGCTCCGAACTGCTCATTGCAGTAGGTTAACGCCACTGGTGTTCGTCCGATCAGCACTTGCTGCAGCGGCTGATGTTTCAACTCGTCTGCACCACCGACATCGACCCAGGTTTCATCGGGCATGCGAGCTCCTTGGTTAGATTGTCTCGTCAATTTTTTACAGCAAAAATGTCATGGTCAACAACTGGAAAGAGAGTGAAACCTTATTGCGGAGGAGCAGCTCTGCCTTTCGGATCCTCGACGATTAACGTTCCGCCCATGATCGGATGGATTTGACAGTGGTATGAATAGTGGCCAGGAGGTAGCCCTGGGAGGGTGTACGTCTTTCCGGGTGCGACCTTCCCGGAATCGAACAGACACGGTTTCTCTGTTCCACAATCATCATGTTGGACGGTATGAGGAGACGCGGTCGCATTAATCCATTGAA
>JBATLR010000458.1:0-39966 GCA_049289415.1 Nitrospirales bacterium | reverse complement strand
GTCAAGGCACCTAACCCCTTTATACCCCATCTCAGTCTCTTGTATGGTCATTATTCCCTTGAACTGAAACACAAAATCACGTCCACCTTATCTCAAGCATTGCCCCTCAACTTCACAGTCGACACGATCCATCTTATCCATTCCAAGAGCGAACATCCCATGGACTGGGCCTCAATCCTGTCAGTCCCTCTGAGTGGATAAATTCTTTTTCCCTCTACACATTCGCGAGCGACTGTCACCTTGTGCCTTAAGACCCCCTAGGTCAGGTCCTCGGCATTTCCTGGTAAATCGACGGACTTGTCCCCCCATCCCCCCTAACATAAGGCGCTACGTGCAAATCCATTCGGCTAACTGAAGCGAAATCGGTTTAATGCTGAGAGACACTCAGGAAAAACCTGGGAGGAACCACTGACTTAAATGGCAGGGATGGGTTCTGAAATTTCTGGTTGAGAGATGCCCGATACGATTTGTATAAGATGATCCAACACTTTTTGAATGTCTTCGGGTTTACCCAAGCTGATCTGGAAAAAACTGGACATATCGGGGATTCCGTCAGCAATTTGTTTGGCCACTTCCACAAGTCCATCAGGTTCGATTTCCAAAAGCTCCTTTGATAATTGAATGGCCGATTGAATAGCCACCTCGGGTTGTTGGTGGCACCACATATCGGCTAACCGCCCCGACAAAGCCACGCATTGAATAGTTAACCGGGAAACCTCATCGCTCCCTGACGCCAAGGAGGGGTCATGACTCCCCTTGACGGATTCTCGCAATAATTCAGGCAATTCCCACGTCTCGGCCAACCATGCCCCGATCTCGCAATGATCCGTTTTCCACCGATCTTGTTCCAACGCCTGAAGTGTCTGATGATCCTGCGCAGCTTTTTTATAAAGCAACCCATATTCCATGCCTAACGCCTCGCTCATCACCAATACGCCCAAGTCCTGCAATAATCCGGCAAGGAACACCTCTTCTTCGTTTGTCACCCGAACGCGCTTGGCCAAAATCTTCGCGGCCAAACTCGCCAAAATACATCGATGCCAAAAGTGGGTATGATCAAACGCACCACCACCTTTTTTTCGCAAGTCCCGATATAACGAAAAGCAAAACGCTAACGTGGCAATAGAATTCATGCCCAATACGGTCACCGCATGAGTGACCGTCGTCACTTTATGTCGACTGCCCCCGTAAAAACTGGAATTCGCCACATTCAACAGCTTGGCGACAAAGGACGGGTCTTTGCTAATGACGTCACCAATGCGTTGGGCGGTCGTCCTCTCATCCCGACACAGTTGGAGGACTTGCAGAGGCAACGCGGGGATCGCCGGGAGGGTCTTGCAATTTTTTATACGCTGCAGAATCTGGGGGTCCATTATTCGTCAAACCTCATGCCTTGTATCAATATTTCCCACAACAGCATGCCTTCGAAAACCAATCATCCAGACTTATCACCGTATAGGCTTGTCTTCATAAATCGATTGGATAGGGAATTCTTTTCCGAATGAGCACCAGGAAGTTGAAGGACAATCCGTTCCGCCATACGACCGGAAATCCACAAGTATTCAAAGGTTTTATCGGACAATGAGTACCTGACTTGAGGTAGAAACCAGCTTACGGCTTGACGGATTTCTCCACCGCAAACACGGCCTCAACCGAGAAAAAGAGACAATTTAGGAGGAGCCGAGCACAGGGAATGGCAGGAAAATCGAAGATTTATAGACGGAGGGTGGGGTTAAGAATGTTTTTGCCTTCGGGAACACAGGAAATCCATCAGGATTGGACATGCCCATAAAGGGTCGAAGGCGAGGCATCCATGACAAGAACGGGCACAAGGTCTCCTGGCTGACGGATTTCATCATCCTTGGGCCAGACAACGGTCACATTGTGGTCGCTATGGCCCATCCATTGAAGGTCGGATTTTTTGGAATGCCCTTCCAGCATAACCTCCACCGTGGTACCGATGAGTTCTTTGTTTTTTGAAAGGGAAATTTCCTTTTGCAATTCCACGATCTGGTTGGTCCTGTATCCCTTCACCTGCTCAGGAATATCGTCAGCAAATTTTCTGGCCGCAATTGTGTGCTTTCGTTCAGAATATTTGAATACGAACGCCGCCTGATATCCCACCTCTTGCATGAGACGATAGGTCTCCTGGAACTCCTCATCGGTTTCTCCACAAAATCCACAAATGATATCGGTGGTCAAAACAAGAGGACCTTTCTTTCGAATGGCCTCAACCAGCTTACGGTACTCCCGTTGAGTGTAACCCCGCCCCATACGTTCCAGAATTCGATCATTAGCGGATTGCAGCGGCAAATGAATCGTCTTACAGATGGCGGGATGCTCCGCAACGGCTTCAAGCAGGGCAGGAGGAAAATCCTTAGGATGGGGAGACATAAATCGCACACGCTGAATCCCTGGGACATCCCCAACGGCGATTAACAATCTGGCAAAATCCCATTCCCCGGACCGGTAGGAATTGACATTTTGTCCCAATAACGTGATTTGCCGAACCCCCTGACTGACCAATTGATGGGCTTCCTGAATAATCCCCTCAGGGTCCCGAGAGCGTTCTCGTCCTCGCGTATAGGGAACCACACAAAAGGAACAAAAATTATCACAGCCCCGCATGACGGCGATCCATCCATTAATTCCATCCGGCCGGTCCGGGACGATATGGGCATACGTTTCATATTCGGACAGATCAACGGCCAACCCTCGTTTACGATGCTCCAGCGCATCGATAAGAAGATCGGGCAGTCGCCGGTACCCATCTGGCCCGACCAGCACATCAATGAACGATCGGGTATCCATCAGCTCTTGTTTCAGATTCTGCGCCATACAGCCTAATACCCCGATGACCAAGCCACGTTCTTGCTTTCTATTGGTATAGCGGGCTAAATGGCCATACACGCGATTATGTGCATTCTCCCGAATGGCACAGGTGTTAAACAGGATCACATCGGCTTCATCATCATGCGGCGTAAATTGAAATCCTCGGGTTTTTAACAGCGACCGAACGATTTCCGAATCATATTCATTCATCTGACACCCAAAGGTCTCCATATACACCTGATAGCCACTTTTACCAGGGGAACGGGTTCGGGCCTTCAGCCTGGTAGGGAGGAGTAAAGGGGGTCCGCTCACAAACATCACTCTCCTATGAAACGCACACAAGTGAAGAAGCAGAAAAAAGATCCTGTGCCGGCGGAGGACTTTCAGAGATTGGCTCCAGCAGTCCCAACGTGGTATCCGACATCATGCCGGTTACGACAACCGGCTGAATAGTATTCCGAAGCGGATGTGGAGAACGAACGGTGACACGAAGAAAATTATCCGTGAGCCCCGGCCAATACCCATCGGCTTCCGCTGCTTCAAATAACACCGAGACTCGTCGCCCTACAAACCGCTGCTGGAACGCCATTCGCTTGTGATCGGACATTTCCCGCAAAGATCGACTCCGCTCTTTCGTCGTCATGGGAGACACGGGATCCGGTAATTTGGTGGAAGCCGTACCGGGCCGAGGCGAGTAACTAAACACATGCAAATACGCAAACGGAAAATCCCTGACCACCGCTTCCGTATTCGCAAATTCTCGTGGGCCCTCCCCAGGAAATCCTACCAGCACATCCGTGCCGAAACACAGGTCTGGAATTCGTTTCAGCGCTAATTCCATGGCCTCCTGGTACTCTCGCACGGAATACCGGCGATTCATGGCCTGCAATATCCGATCGTCACCACTTTGTAAGGGAACATGTAAATGCCGGCACAGCTTGGTGGAACTACTCATATAGTCCAGGAGACTCTCAGGAACCGTGGTGGGTTCAATAGAGGAAATACGGATCCGCTCCAGGCCTTGAATAGCTTCAAAGCGTTGAATGAGCGCCAGGAGATCGGCAACTCCATCACGGTATTGCCCGATGTTCACCCCTGTCAGCACTAACTCCCGATGCCCCCTTTCCACCAACAGCTCGGCCTCACAAACCGCATCCTCCAGAAACCGACTCCGCTCCCGGCCTCTGGCAAAGGGAATTAGACAAAACGAACACATAAACTGACACCCGTCCTGAATTTTAAGATTTGCGCGAGTGGTCGTATAGGCTCCAACGCCTTCTATCGAAAAATTCTTAGGATCAATCCGTCCATGATGCACCAGTGGCACAGATTGTTTTTTAAGCCGGGGAAAAGGCGGAATGATCTCAGGCAGCTTCATTTTGAATTGATTGCCGACAATGAGGTCAATATCGGCCATGCGACCAAGCACTTCCAAGCCGGTCTGGGCATAACACCCGGTAACAGCGACAAAGGCGTGGGGGGAATGACGGAGGACCTGGCGAACGATTCGTCGACAATCCACCTCAGCCCCTTCCGTGACGGTGCAGGTATTGATTACAAAAACATCCGTTTCCTGACCAAACTCCACCGGGATAAACCCGCGCTGCTGAAACCCGTCTTTGAGTACAGCCGTTTCAGCCTGGTTGAGTCGACACCCTAACGTATACAACGTCACTCGTGGTTGGGGTTGCTGAAAATCCTCAGAATTCATAGGCAAGGCATTATAAAGAAGGCCTTTCCACACAACAAGGCAGGGGGAAACCAGGTTTCCATTGCCGACCGAACATGCTAATATTTTTTGAAAATCCTAGATGCAGCCGGACACATTCGGGGATTGCCATACAGTTATCTATCGTCTTTCAATCTTGTCTCCCGCCCCACTTCTATTTTTTATAACAAAAGGCCTGTGCTTGGACATGGACCAAAGATTGGCAGTCCTGTTGGTTCGAACACGATGACCCTATCCGCCTATCCTGATTCACGTTCAATCGAACCTACTCCCCTCAAGCAATGAGTGACGGTTTCGGAAGACTCCTGATAGCCCGTTTTGTCGGCTTTCGGTTACTACCGGGCCAGATTGTGGCATTAGCCGCACTCGGACTTATTCTATTCGGTGCCTGCCTGCTCATGCTTCCATTCGCCACTCATCCCGGAGTGACCATTTCATTCCTTGACGCGCTCTTTACGGCAACCTCTGCGGTCTGCGTGACGGGTCTTATCGTCGTGGATACTCCTCAGGATTTCACCTTGTTTGGGCAAAGCGTGGTTCTCGGATTGATTCAGATTGGAGGATTAGGTTACGCCTTGATGGCCACGATGATCTTACTCATTTTAGGGCGTCGCCTTGGGTTGCGAGACCGCATGATGCTCAGCGAATCCATGAATACGATGGATTTACAGGGATTGGTCCGGTTCGTGAAGCTGGTGGCCATGATTACTTTCGGGTTAGAGGGCCTTGGTGCGGTGCTGCTCACGCTTCGCTTTGCCGTCGATTTGCCTTGGGGGACCGCCGCCTATTACGGGATATTCCATGCCATTTCGGCATTTAATAATGCCGGGTTTGCCCTTTTTTCTGATAGCTTCAAGTCCTTTCAAACAGACTGGACCATCAATGGCATCATCACCGTTTTGGTGATCTTCGGAAGCATCGGGTTTTTTGTCTTTGAAGATCTTCTGGGCAATCTTCGTGGGCAACGCTTTCGGTTACAGACCCATACCAAATTGGTGCTGGTCACCACCGCCTTGCTTATTGTGGGTGGAACAATCGGCATTACCATATTGGAGTGGAACAATCCCTCCACATTCCAATCCGCCTCCATCGGGAAAAAGCTGACAATTTCCTATTTTCACTCCGTTTCCCGTACCGCAGGATTCACATCCATCGATATCGTCGACATGCGCGATGCCACCCTCTATTTCCTCTTATTATTGATGGCCATCGGAGGATCGCCCGGGAGTATGGCAGGAGGCCTCAAAACGACCACTGCCGCTATCGTATTTCTGACGATCTTAAGCATGCTTCGTCGAAATAGAGACGTAGAGGTCTTTAACCGGCGAATACCCCAGGACCTCATTACCCGAGCCCTTTGCTTCACTGTCCTGGCCATTGTCATGATTACCGGCATGACCCTCCTGTTGGATTCTACCGAATCACAACCGTTTTTATTTCTGATGTTCGAAATCACCTCAGCTATGGGCATTGTGGGTATGTCATTAGGAAACGGCGAAACACTAAGCCTATCGGCTCTCTTTACCGACTTTGGAAAAGTGATGATTATGCTGTCCATGCTATTGGGCCGGTTCGGGCCGTTAATGATCGGGTTATTTGCCGTGAAAACGGCAGTAAGCAAACCCTATCGTTATGCCAAGGCCCGTGTGATTATCGGGTAAATCGACTCAGACAATCCGTCGCTGAAGTCTGAAAATAAAAAATGCCAGCGTCGGAAGCGGAAAGAAGACATAGGGCAAGACCCACAACCACACATTTTTTCCTCTCACCCTGGCTTGATCATACATCCAGACAAAGATCCAAATCATGAGCAACACATAATTGGCCGTAATCCATTGAGTCGTTCGGACATGTAACTGGCTTTCCACCTCCTCGCCGATCAGGAGGAAAAACATTCCCTCCAACAAGACCAACGCCAGCACTAATCCAAGAACCAAGGGTTTACTCCACACATACATGAATTGGCTCCTTCTTCAAAAAATAGTTTTCCTGGTCTCCTGAGGGACCCTATCCGGTCCACCTGCGACAGATCCTAACGTGGCATAAGATACCGTCGCAAATCAAAACATTCTCCAAGGGACGCCCTATTGATTCCCTCCTGACTTCTCTCACACTGACACACTGAACACATTTTTCCTCTATAAATTTTCAGAACATTCATTGTTTTAGGAATTGTCGTGAAAATTTCAAAAGGCAACCTGAATTTTTTAAAATATTTTTTTCTTCTTGGTCGTATTCGTGTGCATAACTTGTTGGGTGAAAAATTCAGGCTGTTGATAACCATGAAAATTCATTCAGAACTCCGCACGAAATATTAGGTTTTTTAAACTCACATGTTCTGCACAGAAATCCCCATTTATGAAGCACCATTCACAACATTTAGTATTGACATTTTTTTCGATCCGCTATAGATTGTGGGCCATTGGTTTATACCAATTATTTCTTCCGGTTTTATTTTTTCCTATTTTTCTGATGTGTGCAGGCATTTGGCATACGCCAATTCTTTCCTGTTAGAGGCCAGTCATTCGCCGATACGCTGCATTGCTGGCTTCTGGTTGCACTGCTTGTTGTATGAACTCCAGGCTCCCTGAGAGCATACCAGGCAGTAGAGAGGCACAATTCCAATGTGCTCTCTTGGAAGAAAGGGATGCCAGATGAGGCGGAAAAGATGACCGAAGAATTACCCCTCAGGTTTGCAGTCTCTTCCAAAGGAGTCCTACATGAAAATTGACCGTCGATTCACAAAAACCGGTGAAAGCCCGTATCAAAACATTCCCTTCTCACACCGATCATCAGAAATCCGCAATCCGGATGGCTCGGCCGTGTTCCATCAAGACAACATTCTGGCCCCGGAACATTGGTCTCAATTAGCGGTCGATATTTTAGCCCAAAAATATTTTCGCAAAGCCGGAGTTCCCCAATTTGACGACCAAGGACAACCACTCCTCAATGACAAGGGCGGCCCCCTTCTGGGAGGGGAACGGGATGCCCGGCAGGTATTCCATCGACTAGCCGGTTGTTGGACGGAATGGGGCAAGACCCATCACTACTTTGATACCCCTGAAGATGCCGAAACCTTTAAAGATGAACTCAGCTACATGTTGGCCTGGCAAATGGCCGCTCCGAACTCTCCCCAATGGTTCAATACCGGCCTGCACTTTGCCTACGGCCTGTCTGGACCCTCACAAGGACATTTCTACGTAGATCCGAATACCCATCGGGTCAAACAAGCCCGCAATGCGTATGAGCGCCCTCAAGTCCATGCCTGCTTTATCCAATCGATCTCTGATGATTTGGTGAATGAAGGCGGGATTATGGATTTGTGGGTTCGGGAAGCCCGCCTTTTCAAATACGGGTCGGGAACCGGCACCAATTTTTCCAAGTTACGGGCCGATGGAGAATCGTTATCGGGAGGCGGCCGCTCGTCAGGACTCATGTCCTTTCTCAAAATCGGCGATCGGGCTGCTGGTGCCATTAAATCGGGAGGCACCACTCGCCGCGCCGCGAAAATGGTGTGCCTGGATTTAGATCATCCCGACATTGAAGAATTTATTGACTGGAAAGTCATAGAAGAACAAAAAGTCGCGGCCATGGTCACCGGATCGAAAGTCTGCGCACGCCATCTGAATGCCATTTTAAAGGCCTGTCACGTCCCACGTCAGGACGGGACCACTCAGGTCGATACCAATCCCCGAGATAACCATTCCTTACGTGAGGCGATCCAAGCCGCACGGGAAGCCGCTGTGCCTGAACCCTATATTCACCGGATGTTCAGCTACGCTCAGGAAGGATTTACCCATTTTGTGTTCCATGAATATGACACCAATTGGGATAGCAAAGCCTATCAGACGGTCTCCGGGCAAAACTCGAATAATAGCATCAGAATTCCCAATGAGTTTTTTGAGACCCTTCAGGCAGGCGGGGATTGGAAGTTGACCAGACGCACCGACGGTGCGGTCTGCAAAACCATGCCGGCAAAAGAATTATGGGATCGAATCGCCTGGGCGGCCTGGATCTGCGCAGATCCCGGCGTGCAATACGACACAACCATTAATGAATGGCACACCTGTCCACAGGATGGTCGGATTAATGCCTCGAATCCTTGCAGCGAATACATGTTTTTAGATGATACCGCATGCAACCTGGCCTCCCTCAACTTAGGGCGATTTCTGACATCGGAAGGACAGTTTGATATTGACGGCTTTCGACATGCGGTCCGGTTATGGACGATTGTCCTGGAAATCAGCGTGCTGATGGCTGGATTCCCGGGTCGCGCGATTGCAGAAAAAAGCTTTGCCTATAGAACCCTCGGCCTTGGCTATGCCAACTTGGGCTCCATTCTGATGAAAATTGGGATTCCCTATGATTCGCCACAGGCCTTAGCCTGGACTGGCGCCATTACGTCCCTGATGACCGGGGAGGCCTATGCCACCTCCGCAGAAATGGCCAAGGAATTGGGGCACTTTAATGCCTATCCACGTAATGCCGAAGCCATGCTTCGAGTCATGCGAAACCATCGCCGAGCGGCCTACAATGCTTCGGCGGATGAATATGAAGAGCTCACAATTCCCCCAATGGGCATTCAACCGGACCAATGTCCCCAAACCCTCTTACAAGCCGCACAAACATCCTGGGACCGGGCATTGGCACTGGGGGAACAGTACGGGTATCGAAACGCACAAGCCACGGTCATCGCACCGACCGGCACGATCGGCTTAGTCATGGATTGCGATACGACCGGGATCGAGCCGGATTTCGCCCTGGTTAAATTCAAAAAACTGGCCGGCGGTGGCTACTTTAAAATCATCAATCAAAGTCTTCCACCCGCGTTACGGCATCTTGGATACAGCTCCAGCCAGATTCAAGATATCATCACCTATGCGACGGGAACCCGAACGCTCAAGCAGGCCCCCTTCATCAACCATGACACGTTGCTGGCTAAGGGATTCGACCGCGAGGTGCTGGAACGTATGGAGGCCACGCTGGACGGAGCCTTTGATATTCATTTTGCGTTTAACAAATGGACCCTCACCGAGGAATTTTGTCGAGAAAAATTAGGTCTGACCGAATCTCAACTTCAGAGTCCTCAATTAAATATTCTCAAAATTCTCGGCTTCACTCAGGAAGAAATTCTTGCGGCAACGGACTTTTGCTGTGGCACCATGACCGTCGAAGGCGCACCCCATCTCAAACCTGAGCATTTGTCAGTGTTTGATTGTGCCAACCGGTGCGGACGTATAGGACAACGATTTATTTCTCCTCCGGCCCACATCCGGATGATGGCAGCCGCCCAGCCTTTCATCAGCGGAGCCATTAGCAAAACCATCAATATGCCGGCAGAGGCGTCCGTGGACTCCGTGAAGGAGGCCTATATGTTGTCCTGGACTTCCATGGTTAAAGCCGTGGCCCTGTATCGGGATGGATCGAAACTGAGCCAACCGCTCAATACTGTGAGTGAATGGGGCGATTTATCCGCCCAAAATGAGCAAATCGCCTCCGTGGCAAAACAAGCGGCTTCCCGGGTGCTGGTCCGTTACCTGGCGAAACGCCGTCCCCTACCGACCCGTCGAGGCGGGTATACCCAAAAGGCGATTGTCGGTGGTCACAAAATCTATCTTCGAACCGGCGAATATGAAGATGGAACTCTGGGCGAAATTTTCCTGGATATGCATAAAGAGGGAGCTGCATTTCGAAGTCTGATGAACTGTTTCGCCATTGCGATTTCCCTGGGATTCCAACATGGCGTACCTCTTGAGGAATATGTGGACGCATTTGTATTCACTCGATTTGAGCCCAACGGGCCGGTCAAGCTCAACGACCATATCAAAATGTCCACATCGATCATCGACTACATTTTCCGCGAACTGGCGATCACCTACCTGGACCGGCACGATTTGGAACAAGTCGCCCCTGAAGATCTTCGAGTGGATGCCCTTAAGAAGGAAACAGATATGCCGGACGACGGCGAAGAAGGCTTAGTGGACCCACGCTCACTCAGCTCAACCTCAATCAGTCCAGAGGTATTTCCCTCTCGGAAGTCCGTAGGAAACGGGGTAGGAAAGAACGGAGAGCATGGGAAAGTCGCCAGAAAAGTGGAAATGAAACGCGAGACCCTCACCATCACGGAAGTACAGGAAGCCCGGCAAAAAGGCTATGAAGGCGACCCCTGCCCGGAATGCAAGCAATTTAAGATGGTAAGGAACGGAACCTGCTTGAAGTGTGATAACTGCGGATCAACCAACGGGTGCTCGTAAAAGGATACCTTTATTCATCTGCTTTCGCCTTCTCTTAGTTTTTGAGCTATTAGCCACCAAAAAATTTGGAGATTGAAAAAGGCCACGATTCTTCTGAAGAAACCCTTCTTCAGAGGACGTGGCCTTTTTCTCGCGGATCGGTCTGGAGGATGGCGATGAGAATTTTTATATTTATACCTTTAAAAACTTGACCAACTTTATCGATCTCGGGAAGAAGTCCGGCGTAAAAAATCAAAGCTACCTAACAATCTTTACAAATCGGTTCTCCCTTGAAAAAGTCATGGCTAAACTAGGTACTACCTCAGATTTGATCGGATTTCAAAAAGTTCTAATCGGCTTGACACAAATTCTATGTGGGGAGAACCGTCAACCCATCCCATCACAGACAGCATTGATAGCCTAGTGCGCGATTTGCAGCACTGGCTTGAGACACGAATGACAGAAGTTGAGAGTCTGATAGTAGAATCTAGTAAGCCAGAGATATGGTGCTACTTGAGTTCAAATAATGGCCAATTTGCAGATGCAATTAGCTCAGATATGATAAAAATGGCTTGCCAAACTTAGTTTGGATTTTTTCTTGATGGATATGTAACTAACGAGGGGGAATGCTTAGAATGGCGCCCGCCCAAATGAGAATAACAGACAAAGCCACTCTTTACTTACAAGCAATACAATTAGACCCTAAGATCATGACCGCAAGGGAAGGGGTAGCTCTTTCGGTGCTGGTTTCTCTTCCGGCTTTCTGACGAGATCGGGTCGAGCCTTCAGTATCCATGCAATGGCCTGCTCGTTATAGTTTCTGAGCTGGCCGTAGACGATCCACCGCATGCTGTGAACCGTATCAATATAGTCATTAAAGTGGTCCTGCGTAATTTCATTTGGGGCCAATTTCAGTAATGTTGGCAGCAGGCAGCTTTCACAACCGGAGGCTTGCTCCTGAAATGACGGGTACACAAAGTGTTTCGCCAAATCAAGCCGGTGACACAAGATACGGGCGAGTTGGTTGTAATTTCGTTCTTTGTTTTCCTTCCCGGCAATCCCGAGAATCTCTTCTCCATAGAGGTAGATTTTTTCCCATGTCATGGCGTACGGCGCTTTTTCTAAGATCTTGTCGAGTAAATGGCTATTGACCCCCAACAGTTGCTCATCAAACGCCGACGTCACCACATGTTTGGCCATTTCCGGACGTTCGCATAAGATATCGGCCATCCAGACAAAACACCTTTCCTGTGTACTTCTATCAAGATAATCGATAATAGATTCGATCAGCTTCATCTCTTCTCTGGTAATCAGCGATCGATCTCGAAGAATAATGTCTTTGGCTCTTCTAACCCGACTCCTGACAAGTTCAATTTTTGACCCGCCGTTCAGCATATACCCGTTATCGTAATCAGCCCGTTTTTCTTCGTGACTGAGCACGGCATAGGCTTCGTTGATCCTGAACATCCTTTCCTTGGCGGCCTGTCGCTCTGCTTGCGGGACGACATCCTCATGATTTTCTTTGACAAATTTCCGCCATGCGCTCTGCACTTCCTTCAGGAGTGCATCTTCAGGAATCCCCAGAATCTGGTAATAGTTCAATCCGTCAATCATGTTCTTGTACTAAGGGTTAATTCTCGATGTGAACCATAGTCGCGTAAAAATATACGCGAAGGACACGGCTCCACACCAGAGAATCTGTTGTTAGAATTAGGAAATTGGCCACCTTTTTTTGATTACTGTAGATGTCACGCTGGTGCGAGCCAATAGAATTGGCCACCACCTACCCCCTACTTCAACCATACGTGGTATTTGGATTGCCTCACTCTCATTTTCCAAAGCCTTTAAAAAAATATTTATCCCCAGAATTCACATAGTGAATTCCCGTTTCACAAAGGACATTGTGACTTCACAGTTAAATTATCCACCAGCGTTCACACCTTTTCCACAAATTGTGACATTGACAGAGGTATTTCCCCTCTATATAAGAGGTCAGATTCATAGAAAATTTAACTCCCTTGCATTCTCTTCTCTCTACCCCCATGAATGCACTGCTGGTGCTTTTCCCTCGCTTTCTTTCAGTAAGAGTGACTGGCGTATTTTCCTGCCAGTCTTGTTCATCTCCGCGCTTCTTCCTCAGCATGAGTCAATGCCTAAATGTCGGCGGTCATCATCGTATTCATCGGAATTTTTTATAAGTCTTTTATTCTTTAAGAGGCCTATCATGGAAAGCCGTCCCATCATCGACCGTGCAATCGTTGCAAAAAATTGGCATGCTCGCGGATTTTCCTGTGGGGTGTGGATTGATCATGCCGGACGTGAATGGAGAGCCGCCACCCAGGATATGGAAGAAATATTTATGGCAATGTCAGGAGAATTGGAATTAGAAATCGCAGGAGAGCGGGTTCAGACATCTCTGGGAAAAGAAGTTCTTATTCCCAGCGGTGCACCTTATACCATTCGTAATATTGGGGGTACAACGGCTCGTTGGCTCTATGGGCAAAAACGGTCGCCTTCTGCTCCACTCCAACCGGTCGAATCAAATCGCGATCTCATCCATACCCCACTGTAGAGTTTGACCGAGTGTGGCCACTCTTACGAGTAGCCGCACCGTCACTTCGCATCCTTGGCACAACGAAATCCTGTTGTCAGGTCCTGAAAATCAACTTCCCCTTTTGAGCGAGCGGTCACCCGCAAGTTTACCGGCTGATCTTCCCACGATCCCCCGCGTAATACTTTATAATCGCCTTCCGCCGGCCCTTGAGGATTCTTTTTAGGGCCCTCTTCATAATAAAAACGTTCATACCAATCATTGACCCATTCAGCCGCATTCCCAGCCATATGGTACAAGCCATAGGCGCTTTTTCCGCCCTGTTTTAACCCGTGACGAATACTCATGCCCCTGGTCCCACTGGTGACCGGAGAAAGCGTCAATTTATAACTTACCCAGCCAGTCGTCCCCTGATTATAGTTGGCGATATCCACGAATGGCTGCATGTGACCCCATGGATACCTTCGCCCATCTGTACCACGAGCGGCTTTCTCCCATTCGGCCTCCGTGGGCAGGCGTTTTTCCACCCACTGACAGTACCGATTGGCATCGTTCCAGGAAATGCCCACGGCCGGTCGAATCCCTAATTCTCCAGAGGCAACGCTGTCATCCCACAGCGGTGGCGGTTCAATGCTATAATCGGTATCTAATAATTTCTGATATTCCGCCATGGTCACTTCGTACCGATCGATAGAATAGGCATCCAGCCACACGGTATGTTCCGGTCGTTCGTTTCGAGGACCGTCATTATCTCCCATGAGAAATTCCCCTTCAGGAATCAACACCATTGAACCCGGCGGTCCATCATCTTGCACCGGAGCATCCAGCCAAGAATTTCCTGAATTGGATTCTTGAGCCAAGGTGGGCTGGCTCAGACCATTGAAAATGAAGAATACCGCCATTATGCCCAATAACCATGTGTGCGTCATAACACCTCGCCAGAAATTTGAATAATTAAATTTTGGTCCGCAACACGCGTCACATTCCGTCGCCAAACACCCACTGGAATCGGAACTGATCATCAAACACATTTAAGTACGTTCGGCGATACCTCGGCCAGCCAAATACCATACGGCCGGATTGAATGACGACTCTTGGATGATGCTCGTTTACAACATTATGTGGCAACAAAAAGAAATCCCTCTCTCAATCAGTAGAGTAAGATTCGACAGGCTCCGAAAAAAGTACGACTGTTATGCTTACCATATCGAACTTCACTGAACGAGTGAAGAGGCCTCAGTCGATTTCCTTCAAGACCCGCTTCATACTCTGTAATCAATCACTGGCAATGATTAAAAAAATTATAAAAAAAAAAGCCGTTGAAGAAACCTTCAACGGCTTACGCTATGGCGTCCCCAACGGGATTCGAACCCGTGTTGCCGGCTTGAAAGGCCGGCGTCCTAGGCCAGGCTAGACGATGGGGACGCAGTAATTCAGGATGTGTATTAGGCCTTTGTATGATAAACACGGAAGCGATGGACCCGGCATTCTATCAATGAGGAAAACACGAGTCAAACCAGGAAGGTATTCTCAACTCCCTGAATGCTATCAGCGCACAGAACAGCACGTGGCTCCGACTGTAACTTTGCCTCCCGTTGGTGGGATCTCCCGGAGAACGCCTCGGCACCCCGTGAGGAGAAACCACGATAATTTTGGCCAAACCCATAATCAGGAAAGATGGTGAAGGAGTGGGCCTGTAAGCCGGATTCTGTACAAGATGAAACGAGTTTCATCCTGTGGTGACCATTTCTCTGGAACCTAGGTTACCCTAGGCTTCAAGCAACCTACCCGAGAACCTCGACCGGGCCGGTCTCTCTCCCAGCCCGAGAAGAAATCGCTTCCTTCGACAAACCGGGAATCGTCCCCCTATTTGGTTTTGCTCCAGGTGACGCTTACCCTGCCACCTGTGTCACCACAGGCGCGGTGGGCTCTTACCCCACCATTTCACCCTTACCTGGCAAAAACCGAGGAATTTGCCATTGGCGGTATATTTTCTGTGGCGCTGGTGTCGGATTGCTCCGCCTGGGCGTTACCCAGCACCTTGCCCTTTGGAGTCCGGACTTTCCTCTCACGAAAAGTTCCGTGAGCGGCCACCCGGCCCACTCGCACCATCAGTAACTATCGTATGTTGAGAAAATAATGAAAGCAAGAGGCGCGTCACATGGAGAAAATGCTATTCGGTCGTTTCCTCTTCAAGATGCCGAGCCATATAGAGAATGCGGTGGCAATAGGAACAATCCAATAGTTCGTCACCGCGTTTCACCTCCGCAACCAGTTGAGGAGGAAGCTGAAGCTGACATCCCCCACAGGCCCCGTCACGAAGCTGGGCGACGGCATATCCTTTTCTCAAGGTCTTTAATCGGTTGTATCGAACCAGGAGTGGCTTATCCACCTGTAGGGAAAGAGTTGTTTGCTGACGGTCCAAATCGGCTAATTCATTCGCCAAATTGGCAAAATGAGTCTCCAGTCTCGCCTTTTCGCTATCAAAAACTTTCTGGGCTTCTGTGGATTGCTCTTCCAGCTCCTTAAGGGCCTGCTCGTTCTGTTCCACCCGCTCCATGATTTCCAGTACATTTTCCTCAATAGAGTCTTTTTTCTTTCGAGCTAACTCTATTTCAAACAGATGCGCCTGATATTCTTTGTTCGTTTTTAATTCAGAAAGACGATTTCTGATTTTCTGGAGTTGTTCTTCTTGAGTAGCGAGTTCACGTTCAGAGCTTCGTCGTTGTTTGACGAGCGATTCATCGGTATTTTTAAGGACTTGCAGCTTGGCAAGAATATCTTGAAGCGGAGTTTCAGCGGATTTGAGAAGCTCTGGAGCTTTCCGCAACTGGTCTTGAATCTGAAAAATTCGAAGATCAAATTTTTGAAGATTAATCAGGTATTGCAACTGCAAATTCACAAAGTCCTCAATATCCTAGAACATGTTTGCTCACCGGTTACTCAAGTCCGGCCCTGTCTCGTGGTGGGCCCACCAGGACTTGAACCTGGGACCAACTGATTATGAGTCAGCCGCTCTAACCAACTGAGCTATGGGCCCGAGATCATTACGGCGCACACACCCTTTTACCATAAATGGTGCCCAGGAAAAACTCCCCCTGCGAATTTTATTCCCTCACAGGGTGGAAACTCAGGTGGAAGCCGTTAATAAGGCCATTTTCTGCACAAGCATTTTGATCTCCGCATTCAAGGCATCCTCCACCTCCCGGCGTCCTTCCCGTTGTGCAACCTTGATTTTGCAGGTCACCTCGTCCATGAGGCGTTGGATCTGGTTTTTCTTTAAAACACGGAGACATCCGGCGACATGAATCGACACTTCGTCACAATGGTATTCCCCCACGCTCAACCGGGAAATGACCGGTTCATAAGCCGGATCCTCACTGAATTCGGCATGTAGCGCCTCGAGATTCACATGCCCTTCTTCATCCGTATGCTGAAAAGCCTTGCCAACAATATGGCGATACAGTGGGACAGTAAATACACCCTCATCGAGTTGACGAATCTGATCCGGTTCCAGGCGACCTTGGAGTAATAACACAATAAGATCCCGTTCCCCTGGCTTGCCTTGAGGAATGACCAGATTCGTGGCAGCTTGTTCCTGCCCCTTACCCGACGGGGCGACATGCATCGGCCGGGAAATAGTCGGGAGACGTTTACGGAGTAATTCCGGTCGAATACCTAATCGGGAGGAAACAACTTCCAGATATTTTTCTTTTTCTATGGGATTTTTAGTTTTATGAAGAATCGCAAGAATGTCATCCGCCCGCTTGACTCGATCCTGAATAGAATCATTTTTGGCTTTATTCAACACAGACATGATGGCAAAATCCAGTAACGTCGCGGCTTTCTCCTCCAACTCACGAAACGCCGGCACCCCGTTTTTCCGAATAAATGTGTCAGGGTCTTCACCAGCTGGGAGCAGCAGCACTCGGACTTCAATGCCAGAATTCATAAACAAATCAAGCGTCCGTAAGGCAGCGCCGATCCCTGCGGCATCTCCATCAAAGACGAGCATCACCGACGGGGCCAATCGGCGTAGAATCTGGACATGATCGGAGGTTAACGCCGTTCCCAATGGTGCCACGGCATTTTCAATCCCGTTTTGGTGGAGAGCGATGACATCAAAATACCCTTCTACCAGATAAAACCTCCCGGAAGCAGTGGCTGACTGCCTGGCCTTGTCCATTCCATAGAGGGACCTCCCCTTAAAGAATAAGTCGGTTTCTGGTGAATTGAGATACTTGGGAGAGGCCCCATCTTTCAGGATTCGACCCCCAAATCCCACCACCTGCCCACGGGGATCAGTAATGGGAAACATCACCCGATCACGAAAGCGATCATACGTTGATATTCTGGTGCCATCCTCAGACTCTTTCCGCACGACCAATCCAGCCTGTATGAGTTCTTCCGGCTTGACAGATTGCTGCTCCAGCCATTTGGAAAGGCCATTCCATCCTTCCGGAACGAATCCCAACTGGAATGCGTTCCAGGATTCCCTGGTAATCCCCCGCTGATCCAAATAATCCCTGGCGACTTGACCTTCAGGATTTTCCTGAAGATTACGGTGATACCAGGATGCGGCCAATTGATACAGATGAAAATACCGTTCACGAGATAAGCCTGATGTGGTCTTCCCCGCTGATTCCCGACGTTCAGGCAGAGGCACCCCTGTACGTTGGCTTAACTCACGCAGAGCCTCCATGAAATCCATGCCTTCTTGTTTCATCAAAAAGGTAAAGGCATCTCCTCCGACACTGCAGCCAAAACAATAAAACATTTGTCGAACGGGGTTGACCGAAAATGAGGGAGTTTTTTCTGAATGGAAGGGGCACAGCCCTTTAAAGTTTTGCCCCGCTTTGGAAAGACTCACGTATGTGGAAATGAGATCAATAATATCAATGCGATCTCGAATTTGTTGAAGAATCTCTGGAGGAACTCCTCGCTTTTCGCCTGTCATCTCACTTCTCACCACGGACTGCGTTAGGGACACATCATGAATGTCGTTCCCTTCGGATACCATATACTCTCGGGGCGCTTTGTCCCCAGCAACCCAGCTTTAACCCGGAGGCCACGCAAATGTCCGACCACCCATGACGTGAAAGTGCAAATGAAAGACACTCTGTCCGGCTCCCGGTCCGGTATTCGCAACGACCCGATATCCGCCACCGGCAATATCCCGCTGCCTGGCCATCTTGGCACAGACGACCATCAGGTGACCTAACAAGGCGGCATCCGTCTCTTTCGTATCATCTAAAGACACCACGTGCCGCTTGGGAATCACCAACATATGCACCTGCGCTTGAGGATTGATATCGTTAAACACGACCGTGTGTTCATCCTCATACAGTGTGTCGGCGGGAATAGCCCCCTTGACGATTCGACAAAAAAGACAATCACCCATGTGGAGAGCCTCCTTCCGGCTGTCGAATTCCTGATTTGCCGAATCGCTTGCCAAGCTCTTGATAGACGTCTTCAGGAGGAATGGAAAAATGCCCGAGCATGATGAGGGTATGAAACCACAAGTCAGCCATTTCATAGATAATTTCTTCCCGATCGCCATTTTTCCCCGCAAGAAGGACTTCGCCGGCTTCTTCCGCCACCTTTTTCAACATACGATCGAGGCCTCCCTCCATTAATTTCGACACATAGGAATCAGGGCTCGGGTGGGCCTTCCGATCGCCAACCATTTCATACAGGCGCCGGGTAATCCCTCCCCAGGCCGTACCGGAAAAGAGAGCGGCTGGCTCTTCAGAAGTCGAAGAAGGTAGGGGAGAAAAAAAACATGAACGGGTTCCGGTATGACACGTCGGTCCAATGGGCTGGGCTTTCACCAGAATCGTATCCCGATCGCAATCCACAAACATTTCCTTTACAAGCAATTCATGGCCGGAGGTTTCGCCTTTTTTCCATAACTGTTTTCGAGATCGACTCCAGAAATGAACCCGTTGGGAATCGCAAGTCATCTCCCACGCTTGTTGGTTCATAAACCCCACCATCAAGACAGTCCCGTCCAACCAATCCTGCACAACACAGGGGAGCAATCCTTGTTCATCAAACTGCAATGGGCTTATCGAAGAGACTTCGCTCATTGGTCGTTATGAAATTGAAACCGGGACGGTACCCGGGCGCACAGGGATACCCTGTTGAGCCAAATACGATTTGGCTTGCCCGATGGAATACGTTTGATAATGGAAAATGGATGCCGCCAGCACCGCATCTGCTTTCCCTACATGGAATGCCTCATACAGGTGCTGAAGCGTGCCAGCCCCTCCGGAGGCAATGACGGGAATAGAGACGGACTCGGAAATAGCCGCCGTTAAGGCCAAATCATAACCGTCCTGCTTTCCATCCTGATCCATGCTGGTCAAAAGAATCTCTCCGGCGCCATAGTCCTTCATCCGTTTCCCCCACTCAACGGCGTCAAGACCGGTCGAGTTCCGCCCTCCATGGGTAAACACTTCCCACCCGGGTTCACCCCCTTCACATGTGGTCGCCCGTTTTGCATCAATAGCCACGACGATACATTGCGAGCCGAAACGATTGGCGGCAGCTTTTACGAAATCAGGATGCTCCACCGCAGCCGTATTAATGCTGACTTTGTCCGCTCCGGCTTCTAATAACCGGCGAATATCCTCAATGGTCCGGATCCCACCCCCAACCGTGAGCGGCATAAACACCTGCTCCGCGGTCCGAATCACCACATCTAAGATCGTATCCCGCTTTTCATGTGAAGCGGTAATATCCAGAAAACACAGCTCGTCCGCACCTTCTCGATCATACACCTGCGCAATGTGAACCGGATCTCCCGCATCGCGCAAATTCACAAACGAGACCCCTTTCACCACTCGCCCGTCTTTAACATCCAGGCAGGGTATGATTCTCTTCGTCAGCATGATGTTTGAGACGCTTCTGCCAAGGCCACCATTTCAAGGGCCGCCTTCAAGTCCAAGGTGCCTTCATATAAGGCCTTTCCGATAATGATTCCGGAAATCCTGCTTCCGAGGGCTTGAATGGTCTGTACATCTTTCAGGACCGTGACTCCACCGGAGGCAATAACGGGAAACGGCGAGATGTCCACAGCTTCTCGCAGAGCTGAAATATTTGGTCCTGCCAACATGCCGTCCCGGGATATGTCCGTAAAGACCATGCCTCCCAAGGGCAAGTCTTTTACTGATTCAAAGACCTGTCGTGGCGTCAGACTGGACACGGTCTTCCACCCATGCACTGCCACTAAACCCTGCTTGACATCAATCCCGATTAAAATTTTACCAGGAAACTCTGTGGCGGCTGCCGCCAAGAAATCAGCATCCTGTAAGGCCGCTGTCCCAATCACCACCCGGTCCACTCCACAGGACAAGTAGGCACGAATGGTTGACGTGTTTCGTATGCCCCCACCGACCTGCACGGGAATGGCTAACCGTTTGGTAATGGCTTCAATGTGTGATAGATGCTGAGGTGTTCCGGTCACCGCCCCGTCCAAATCCACGACATGAAGGTAGCGGGCCCCAAGACTCTGCCAATGGTCCGCCATCGCCGCAGGGTCATCGGAATACCTGGTGACCTGATCCATCTCGCCCTGTCGCAAGCGGACACATTTTCCGTCCTTCAGATCAATTGCAGGAATCAGTAGCATCGGTTAGGGATTCTCCTTCAAGGATGGAGCAGGAAGAGGAGGCCCCTGTTCGCCCAAGCCAACGGGAAAGGCCTTCATCACTTTGTTGACACCCAATTCGGCGAGTGTATCGGCAGTCACAAACCCTCCACCCTTTTCAAAAAAACCTACTACATCCTGGTTAAGCGGTTTTTGTTCCTCAAAAAATTCCCCGGTCCACAAGACCATCCCATCAGACGGTCTGAGGAGGTACACTTCAAACCCTACGGCGGCCGGCTTGGCTCCAAGCTTGCTCCCTTCACGCTCACGGTATGTCCGGACGAGTCCCCCCACAACTCCATCAACCTTTAAGCGGGTTCCGACCTCTTGGGCCATGACGGACAACGACGATTCTCCTTCAGGACTTTCCTTGCCTATCACGGCAGAAGACTCCTCTGGACCAATCACCCGTAAGGAAGGCCGGCCGGCCAACACAGAAGCCACCTGTGTCGTAATTCGATGTGCCGCCGTTTCAGGCACCACATAACGAACTTTTCTGAATTCTGTCCCATCCGCCTGATCAGTCCCCGGCAATCGAAATTGTGTTCGAATTTCTTCCGGATCTCTAATGCCTCCACGTGTCGAGCTACTCGCCAATTGAGGGGTTTTGATGGTCTGAAAAGGAAGGATGGCGAGACTGGATATACGGGAGGGATCAAATTGTGGAGCGGCCTGAATTTGAACTTTAGAGGGAACACAGCCTACACCGAGACACCACCACCCGATAAGGCTCATGACCAGGAACCGGGAAGGCAACGGTTTCGACCGCCCATGGATCGCAAAACACATTCCCCTCATTGCCAATCACCAAAATTCTTCAAGACCTGCAACCCGACGGCCTGACTTTTCTCGGGATGCCATTGAGTGGCAAACACATTGTCTTTCCAGACACTACTCGCAAAAGAAATTCCATAGTCGGTTTGGGTACTGACGAGGGCACAATCCGTCGGTTCCACATAGTAAGAATGCACGAAATACACATAGGAGTCGGAGGCAA
Organism: Nitrospirales bacterium; assembly: GCA_049289415.1. Lineage (GTDB taxonomy): Bacteria > Nitrospirota > Nitrospiria > Nitrospirales > UBA8639 > Nitrospira_E. Next base: position 17,973 of record JBATLR010000458.1, on the reverse strand, counting down.
TGCCACGTAATGGCGGAGCAACCGTGTTGACCTGAATCGTATTCCAACCCATATGAGGAATTTTAAACGACGTCTCTCCATCATCGGAGGGACGGGGAATCGCTTTCACCTTCCCGGCCAGGATCCCTAACCCCTGGTGATAGCCAAATTCTTCGCTTTCCGAAAACAGCAATTGATACCCTAAACAAATGCCGAGAAAAGGTTTTCCCGAAGCTATGGAACGGTATATGACATCCATCAACTCAAAGCGAGCCAGGTTGTCCATGCAATCCCCAAACGCGCCCACACCCGGCAACACGACATGACTGGCCTGGTCAATCACGAGAAGGTCTCGAGTTACGACCGCTTCATGGCCCACGCATTCAAACCCTTTCTGCACGCTCCGAAGATTTCCCATCCCATAATCAATAATGGCAATCATGTCCTGGCTGTTATCCTCTCTCTCTCCGCCCCCTGATTCTTACCCTTTAGAGCAACCCTTTGGTGGAGAGCACTCCCTTAATTCGTTCTTCCCGCCTAACCGCTTGATCCAAGGCTTTCGCAAACGCCTTAAAAATCGCTTCCATGATGTGATGAGGATTTCTTCCATACAGCACATTCACATGAAGGTTTAACCCTCCCTGACTCACAAATGCCTGAAAAAAATCTTCAAACAATCCCAAATCAAACGACTTAATATACCGGGTGGGTAACACGACATTGTATACGAGGTACGGCCGGCCACTCAGATCCACGGTCACCTGGGCCAAAGTTTCATCCAACGGCACCGTCGCCCATCCGAATCGGGTGAGGCCTTCTTTGGTCCCCAGAGCCTGGGTTAAGACCTGCCCCATGACAATCCCCACGTCTTCGATCGTGTGATGGTCATCAATCTCGATATCCCCTTTCGCTTCCACCGTCAGATCAAAAAATCCATGTTTACCGAATAAATTCAACATGTGATCTAAAAACGGGATCGAGGTCTTAATCTGATTGTTACCGCACCCGTCGAGGCCCCATTCCACTCGAATGGCCGTTTCCGCGGTTTTCCGTTCTTGAGAAGCCGTTCTGGGAACAAGATGTCGGTTCATGTCCATCGACTCTCCATTGATCGCCCATGTGCATCCAGGCCTTCCAGCTTAGACAGTCGCATCACTGGAGCATGGGCTTTGCGCAACGCGGCCTTCGAATAGGTCACCACATTGCTGGTTTTCATGTATTCATCCACACCCAAACACGAAAAAAATCTGGCACTCCCACCAGTTGGTAACACATGATTAGGCCCTGCCACATAATCCACCACCGCGGGAGGGGTATAGCGCCCAACAAAAATGGCACCCGCATGACGTATACGTGACACATAGTCTCCCGCCCGATCCAAATTTAATGATAAATGCTCAGGCGCAATCCGATTGGCTAATTCAAACGCCTCATCAAAGGTTCGCACAACAAACGCCAGGGCATGATTTTGAATGGATCGTGACGCAATCGCCTGGCGTCCCAACTGTGCAAGTTGGCGGGTCACTTCAGTCACAACCCGTCTGGCAAGAGTCAGAGAAGTCGTCACCAGATACACACAGGCTTCCTCATCATGCTCGGCTTCACAAAGAAGATCAGCCGCCACATGCAGTGGGTTACTGGCGGAGTCGGCAATGACCAGCAACTCACTCGGACCCGCAATCATATCAATGTCGACCTGGCCGTAGACCAGACGTTTGGCCGTGGCCACATACATATTTCCGGGACCGACAATTTTATCAACAGGCCGGATTGTCGAGGTGCCGAAAGCCAAGGCCCCAATGGCTTGAGCTCCACCGACCCGATAGATTTCATCTACTCCAGCGACATCCGCCGCCACCAACAACGCGGGGTGGATGATGCCGTTCGGAGTCGGCGTACACATGACGACTCGCTTCACTCCAGCCACTTTCGCGGGGATGGCATTCATGAGCACCGATGATGGATACAGGGCTTTTCCGCCTGGAACATACACACCGACGGTATCTAACGGCGTAATCCGTTGGCCTAATTGAATCCCCTGTTGACGATAGACCCAGGATTTCCTTCGTTGTCGACGATGAAAGGTCCGAATACGATTCGCCGCATATTTCAGCGCTTTAATATCCGAGGACGGTAATTCGGCATAGGCACGCTCGACGTCTTTCGACGTCACACGAAGGCTGTCAGGACTGATTCGGACATGATCGAATTTCCAGGTCAATCGCTGGAGTGCCTGATCGCCCTCCTGCCGAACAGCATCCAATATTGTCCTGACGGCTTTTTCAACCTTGTCGTTTTGTTGAGCTGCCCGCTGACAGACACGATTGACCGCTTGCGAAAACTCTTGGTCCTTATGGGAAACAATTTTCATGCATGAACCTTTTTGGAGCGGGAACGAGAAAGAATTTTCTTCACCCGTGCAATCAGTTCTGTAATCTCGGCATGTTTCATTTTTAAGCTTGCCCGGTTCACAATCAATCGGGCAGATGACCAGGCGATCACTTCATCCTCGACCAGATTATTGGCTTTCAGGGTGTTTCCCGTCTCCACCAGATCGACAATCCGATCGGCCAATCCAACCAATGGAGCCAACTCGATCGACCCGTAGAGCTTAATTAATTCCACAGGCAACCCTTGCTGGTTAAAATACCGTTCGGTGATCGTGGGATATTTGGTTGCCACCCGAAGCTTGGAAGACATCCGTTGCACAAGCTGTGGCCCGTTCGGCCTGGCCACCACCAGCCGACAGACTCCCAAGTTCAAGTCAACCGGTTCATAGACATCCGGGCTCTGTTCCAACAAGACATCTTTCCCAACCACCCCTAAATCAGCTGCGCCATATTCAACATAGGCCGGCACATCACTTGGGCGAACAATTAAGACCCGGTGCCCATGTTCCGGGAATTCCAAAATTAATCGACGGTCGTTCGCTCGGACATGATATCCCGTATAGCCTGCCTGGCGGAACAATTCAAGAGTCGGATCAAGAAGTTTACCCTTGGAAAGGGCAATGGTAATCCCTTCGCTCATGCCACCTCGCGAACGCGAACAATCCTCGCACCTAGGGCCTGAAATTTTTCTTCCAGCCGCTCATAGCCCCGGTCTAAATGATAAACTCGGGACACAATCGTTTCGCCATCAGCCGCTAACCCGGCCAGGACCAAGCCTGCACTGGCGCGTAAATCCGAAGCCATGACGGGTGCACCGGTGAGCAGCGGCACACCTTTGACCACGGCATGTGGGCCATCAATCTCAATCGACGCTCCCATCCGGTGAAGTTCCGGGACGTGCAGAAATCGCCCTTCAAAAATGGTTTCGGAAATCACGCTCACACCTTCTGCCACCGACATCAACGCCATCATTTGGGCTTGGAGATCGGTCGGGAAGCCGGGATACGGGAGGGTCTTAATTTCCACCGCTTTGAGCGGACCCGACCGGCGGATTCGCACACCGTCATGGCTTTCGGTTAACTCAGCACCCATTTCCTGAACTTTTTTCAGGACGCTGCCTAAATGATCTGTTACGCACCCCTTTACCATCACATCCCCACCGGTAATGGCTCCGGCCATCAAATAGGTGCCGGCTTCAACTCGATCGGGGATCACCCAATGCCCCGCCCCATGAAGTTCCTTCACCCCTTCAATTGTAATGGTGTCCGTTCCCATCCCATGAATTTTGGCACCTCGCTTGGTTAGGAAGGCACACAGGTCCGTGATTTCCGGTTCCCGTGCGACATTATGCAAACTCGTGGTCCCTTGCGCCAGGCAAGCCGCCATGATCAGGTTTTCCGTGCCCGTGACCGTCGGGAAATCCAAGTCAATTCTTGCCCCTTTAAGACGACCCGCTTTCGCATGGATATATCCATGCTCCACTTGAACTTCAGCCCCCATCATCTCCAATCCTTTGAGGTGAAGATTGACCGGTCTGGTGCCGATCGCACATCCACCCGGCAGAGAAACCTTGGCTTCTCCCAGCCGAGCGAGTAAAGGGCCTAAAGCTAAAATAGACGCTCGCATCGTTTTGACTAAATCATACGGCGCTTCAATCGAATGCACCTGAGCTGCATCCAGCCTGACCCTGGCGCCTTCCTCTTGAACCGTCACTCCCAACAAGGCCAGTAATTTCCCCATGGTCATCACATCACGCACGTGTGGAACATGGTCAATGACGCATTCCCCACCCCCTAACAACGTCGCTGCCAAAATCGGCAAAGCGGCATTCTTGGCTCCGCCGATTTCCACGGCCCCCTTTAATGGCAATCCACCTGTGATTCGAATTTGATCCACTTACAATATTCCTTGTCTATACAAGACGCCGTTGCACGCATACCACTCGTGGAATGCCCTGGGAATCCGGCAGGACCTTTACCACTTTAAATGCATTCGTCAGGGAAGGCTCCAGGCACAGTTGGTCAGCCTGACCAACTCCCACTTCCATCAGGACATATCCCTTTGAGGAAACAAGCCCCGGCGATTCATCCAATAACCGCCGGTACACATCGAGTCCATCCGGCCCTCCATCCAACGCCAGCCGTGGTTCAAAGTCTTTGACATCTGGAGAAAGGTGTTCCCATTCCGCATGGGAGATATACGGCAGGTTAGCAATGATGGCGGTCACTTTACCTGCTAAATTTCTGGATAACAAGTGGGAAAGCAGGTCACCAGCCACCCACAGAATTCGTTGCGCAACTCCATGGCGCATGGCATTGACCTGCGCAAGATGTAGGGCGGAGACTGACTTATCTGATGCGATAATCACCGCTGCAGGAAGGTTAACGGCTAGACTGACCGCCAGACATCCAGAACCCGTCCCGACATCCAGAATCACCGGACGCACGTCAGCCCCTAGAAGTCCAATCGCCTCTTCCATCAGCAATTCGGTCTCAGGCCTTGGAATGAGCACCCCAGGTTGGACGAGAAAATCCAAACCAAAAAAATCTTGGTTCCCTAATACATATTGCAGTGGTTCATGTAAGGCACGGCGCTGAAACAAGGCCACAGCCCGCCGACAGACTTCTGCATCAACGGGAGTGTCTGGATTCGCATGCAATTGCAATCGCGTAATACCAAGGGCATCCTCAAGAATCCACAGCGCTTCATGGCGGGCGTTGGCAATCCCCGCGTGAATCAGCGTCTCAACCGCACCACGATATAACTGGGAATAGGAAGTGAAGGGGGGCATCTGAGCCTCAAAAATCACACGCACGCTGAACCGTTGAAAGAGACGAAGGCGTTACACGAAAGACATCATTGGGCTTTGAGGCCCGCGATTAACCCGTCAAGGTCGCCTTCCATCACTCGATCCAATTTGTGCAACGTCAGCCCGATTCGATGGTCGGTCACGCGATTTTGTGGAAAATTATACGTGCGGATTTTCTCACTCCGTTCCCCTGTCCCGACTTGGGAACGGCGTTGTTGGGCAATAGAGGCTTCCTGTTTTTCGCGCTCAGCATCACCAATTCGTGTTCGAAGGGTTCGCATGGCCTTCGTTCGATTTTTTAGTTGGGATCGCTCGTCCTGACATGTCACGACCACTCCTGTCGGAATATGAGTAATCCGGATCGCAGAATAGGTCGTATTTACACTCTGTCCACCAGCCCCTGATGAACAATAGGTGTCAATCCGTAAATCTTTTGGATCAATGTGCACCTCCACCTCTTCAACCTCCGGCATCACCGCGACCGTAGCTGTGGATGTATGAATTCGTCCATTAGCTTCTGTGGTCGGAACCCGCTGCACCCGGTGCACTCCACTTTCATACTTAAAATTTCCAAAGGCTCCCTTGCCTTCAACCAGCAAAACCGCCTCTTTGACCCCACCAAGACCGGTTTCCTGAAATTCCATTAATTCGACCCGTAATCCCTTAGCCTCGGCAAACTTCGTGTACATCCGAAGGAGATCGCCGGCAAAGAGTGCGGCCTCGCTTCCACCCGTCCCTGCGCGAATTTCAATGAACGAATTTTTATTATCCCCTTCATCAGCCGGGCAGAGCAATTCAATGCCCTGGGACTCCATGGCCTCACGTTGACTTTCCAGGCTTTGCAATTCTTCACCGGCCAACCGGCGCATGTCGGGATCTAATTGCAGATCTTCCGTCATCAGGCGAGTCTGGGCAATCTCTTCGACTACCCGTCGGTACCCGTCAAACAACTGCGCAATGGGCTCTATCTCTGATCGCTCTTTAGTGAGCGCAACCAGAAGGGTCGGTTGAGACAAGACGGCAGGATCTGACAACTGATCGTTGAGCGTATCATATTTATTCGCAATGGCCTCCCATTTGCTAAATAAACCGCCCTCTTTAAGCTCTGTCTTAGTAATTGGTGGCATAGATCTAGTTTAACAGGAAATTAAATAACACGACATGTACCCTTTATCCTAGACAACCATGCCCGCTAGGCTCATACGAAAAATTTCATAGAAAGAGGGGATTGAACGGAGGGGAACCGTGTCAACACTCAGGGGAGCCGCTGCTGGGAAACCCAGTCTTCTCGACCGCAAATCGAGAAAAGCAACAGCCAGGACTGCTTCAACACCATGCACAGACGTCATCCCCTGGAGGATTGTTTAGGCAGGACAATGGAGAAGATAGAGAAAAAGGTCTTTACGCTTTGGCTTTGGGCTTGGCCGTTTTGGCGTATTTTTTATTGAAACGTTCCACCCGTCCTTCAGCATCCACAATTTTCTGAGTACCCGTGAAAAACGGATGGCAACTGGAACAGATATCGACCTTTAAGTCTCCCACGGTCGTCCGGGTTTGATAGGTCATACCGCACGCACAACTCACATTTGCAAATTCATAAGCCGGATGAATGCCCTTTTTCATACTACCTCCTTCAACGCCATCTCTCGATTCAACATCTAAATATGAAAAGCCCTCAACGCCAAACCTCTATTGTGAATTATCGATTCATAGATTGCAAGAACTCATTATTACTCTTGGTTCCGCCAATTTTATCCATGAGAAATTCCATCGCCTCCATGGTCCCGAGAGGGCTTAACACCTTTCGGAGGATCCACATTTTGTTCAGCCGGTCGCGATCAACCAGCAACTCTTCCTTCCTCGTGCCGGATTGACTGATATCGATGGCCGGGAAGAGCCGTTTATCCGCTAACCGACGATCCAAGTGCACTTCCATATTGCCCGTGCCCTTAAACTCTTCAAAAATAACATCGTCCATTCGACTTCCCGTATCAACCAATGCTGTGGCCAGAATCGTTAAACTTCCACCAAATTCGATATTTCTGGCGGCACCAAAAAACCGCTTAGGTCGTTGCAGGGCATTGGAATCCAAGCCTCCGGATAACACCTTTCCACTGGGAGGGGAAATCGTATTATAGGCACGTGCCAATCGAGTCACACTGTCTAACAAAATCACCACATCCCGTTTATGTTCGACCAGTCGCTTGGCTTTTTCCATGACAATCTCTGCCACTTGGGCATGCCGCTGAGGAGGCTCATCGAAGGTGGAGCTAATGACTTCGGCGGCTTTGACCTGGCGCTGCCAGTCGGTGACTTCTTCAGGCCGTTCATCAATCAGGAGGACAATCAAGACAATTTCCGGATGATTCGCAATAATGGCCCGCGCCACAGCCTGCAAGAGCATGGTCTTTCCCGTTCTGGGAGCCGCCACGATCAATCCCCGTTGCCCTTTGCCAATGGGCGTCGTGAGCTCCATCACTCTCGTGCAATACTCTTCAGGATCAAATTCAAGGTTGATCCGCTCTTCAGGATACAGCGGAGTGAGATTATCGAACAGAATTTTATCCCGCTGCACCTCAGGCTCATCATAATTAATTTTTTCGACTTTCAAGAGTGCAAAATATCGCTCTCCGTCCTTCGGTGGGCGAATCTGCCCTGAGACAATATCACCGGTTCGCAAATTAAATCGTCGAATTTGAGACGGAGAAATATAAATATCATCGGGTCCTGGTAGGTAGTTGGAATCCGGGGCCCGGAGAAATCCAAATCCATCTGACAGAGTCTCCAGGACTCCCTCTCCGAAAATGACTCCGTTCTTGTCGCTCTGCCCTTGAAGAATAGAGAAAATCAACTCTTGCTTTCGCAAATTTGGTGCGCCATCAATTTTGAGATCACGCGCGATTTCATTTAATTCTCCAATGGACTTTTGCTTCAATTCGGCAAGATACATTAGGTTACTCCATTCATTGGCCGGAAGGGTTTTCTCGTGGGCTTAGCCTGTTACGAGGGGTGGAAAGAATACGAACATTTTCATCTGGGTTGTGCGCTGCGAATTTTGGCGATCCCCGAAAAGGGAACCGCACCAGACTTTAATAAAGTTAAAAGATTTAAACCGGTATTGTGTGTTTAGGAAGAATGTTTAGAGAAACTGAAGAACCACACTTGTCAAAACCACCCGTGTTGTCCTATCTACGATTTGAAATAATACGTGAAGTCCGAGAAGTTAATTGGCGGAAATGGATTTTGCTATCAAATGGGCAGGTCTTAAGTAATTATTTATCTCACTATTGAACAACTTGTCAATAGGCTCCTTTCGGAAGTTGGGACAGGAAACTCAAATTTTTCCCCGAACCACTCATCGAAAAGTCAGCCCACTCTCTCATGGTTGGCACCCTTAATCTTATTATGTTAAACCATCATGACGGTAATTGAAAGTCAACAAGGAAGGGTCCTCTCCCATGTCTGATTCAGGTTTTCCCTTTTCCAGTGAACGGATTTTCACCCTCTCCGAAGCCAACGGATTAATCCCCGAGCTGGAACAATTTTGGGACAATATTAAGGCAGGACGCCAAATACTTATGGACACGAGGGAAGAAGTCAAAAAAGCCAGCGCCCAAGCGTCATCTGGAGGAGGAACGGTCATGGGCGTCCAATATATCAAAGGGTTACAAGACATCAATGGCAGCCTGCATGCCATTCAGGAACTCGGGGTGGTGATCAAAGATGTCGAAATTGGATTATGTGATTTTCCATTTTTGCTTGATGACCGCCTGGTATTTTTATGTTGGAAATCCGGAGAAAAACAGGTTCGCTGGTGGCACGATATTGACAGCGGATATGCGAACAGACAACCGTTAGAAGACCCGAATCCATAGACCTGCCGCACATTCGCCTATTCGGTTCAAACGCACTCTCCAGACAACCTGGGCTTCCGACGCAACATGTCCATCCGACTGCCTTCTGATATGATGGAAAAGTCATGCCCATTGAAGAAGAGAGGCAATTGATGCGGCGTCGGAAAAGGAACGAGGAGAAAGAATGAAATTCGTAATTTTAGGTAAAGACGGTCCTGAAGGCGCACAAAAACGACCCCTCTATCGGGAAGCCCACCTCAAACGGCTTGAGGCGTGGGCACAACAAGGCAAAGTTATTTTGGCTGGGCCTCTGACCGATAAAATAGGGAGCTTAATCGTGGTTGAAGCAGAATCCCTCGAAGAAGTCCAAGCATTTGCCAATGATGATCCCTATACCCTTCATGGGGTTTTTCAGGAAGTCACCATCCACCCGTTTCTACAGGTGTTTCCCAAAGCGAACCTTTCACTTTAACCAGGAGGGAAGGAAGTGGAAGAAGAATGTACGCCAACCCTTGGGAAAACCCTGATGGTCTACTTTGGGGTGGACGAATGCTTTGTATTTTTCGGAACAAAATCCAATACCCGTTGCCATTCATCCGGACGCACTGGTTGAATCGAGAGTCGGGAACCTTTACGAAGCAGTTCCATTTTTTCTAATCCCTTAACGACTCGCAACTGATCCAAAGGGAAGGCCTGAGGAAACTTTTTGACGAACTGGACATCCACAAGAAACCAACGTGGCGAATCCGGCAAACTACGCGGATCAAAATATCGGCTCCTTGAATCGAATGCAAAAGCGTCAGGATAAGCGGCCTTCACCACTTTTACGATTCCAACTATGGCTGGAGGGTCCGTATTGCTATGATAAAAAAATCCCAAATCCCCAACATTCATGGATTTCAGGAAATTTCGAGCCTGGTAATTACGTACGCCTTCCCAACATGTGGTCTTACGGGGAGAGTTAGCCAGATCATCAATGGAAAATGTTGTCGGCTCTGATTTGAACAACCAATACTGTACCATCATGCCTCACTCATTCATTCATTCATTGGCTTTAAAAACCACAAACACCATTAAGTAATTATAAAGTGTACATTTTTCAGAGTACAATTGGACCCTTTCCTAACGAATCTACCGCATGATTGCTTAATATTCTTGAGGCATCATGACCAACCATGATTGATCAATTAATTCAGTTTGCCGAGTCCTGGGTTCCCAGGGAAATCTGGGTCGGCATGATCATCCTTTCCCTGATTGCGTTTGTCGGAACCCTTATTGCGATCCCTGCTCTGTTAATTCGCCTGCCACCTGATTACTTCAACAATCACGGCCACCGCAAGTGGTTTGCCAATCATCATCCAATTATTCGCGCCATTGGGTTGATGGTGAAAAACGGCCTGGGACTCATTTTTCTGGTAGCCGGAATTGCCATGCTGGTCTTACCAGGACAAGGTATCCTCACAATGGTTCTGGGTGTCCTGTTTCTGGATTTTCCGGGAAAACACCGTGTCGAACAAAAACTCATTCGGCAACCGCAGATTCTCAACGCTATCAACGCCATGCGAGAAAAAGCAGGCAAACTGCCGTTTGTGTTTCATGAAAACACCCCGACCTAACCACATGTCGGCCTGAACCTCCCTCAGTCAACACCCGTTTACACCCTTTTCTCCCATTGATAGGATGGCCCGCATGTCTGTATGGAATAAGATCGGATGGCTAGGACTCGCCGGACTCTGTGCCGTGGCCTTCGGCCATGTTGTAGGCATAGTCAATCCTCACGAAAAAGTGAACGGACTCTGGCTCGTGGTCGCCGCCTCATGCTTCTATGTGTTGGCCTACCGGTTCTATGGCCGATTTTTGGCTCAGCGAGTCATGAATCTGGACGATCGACGTCGCACACCCGCGCACCGGCTGGAGGACGGCACCAATTTCTATCCCGCCAACAAATACATTCTCTTCGGCCATCATTTTGCGGCTATCGCCGGAGCCGGCCCATTACTCGGTCCCGTATTGGCGGCACAATTTGGCTTCCTCCCTGGGTTTTTATGGATTGTCATTGGCGCGGTTCTAGCGGGCGCAGTACAGGATTTTATTATCCTTGTCGCCTCCATGAGGCGAAATGGCCGTTCACTTCCGGAGATCGCTCATGCTGAATTAGGTCCCATTACCGGGATGGCCACGGCGATTGCCGTGCTCTTTATCGTGGTCGTCGCACTAGCCGGATTAGGCCTGGCTGTGGTGAATGCGCTTTATCACAATGCCTGGGGCACCTTTACTATCGTCATGACCATTCCCATCGCCTTGCTCATGGGACTATACCTTCAAAAATTTCGCCAGGGACAAGTCGGGGAAATGACCTCGATCGGGTTAGGACTCTTGATCGTGGCCATTCTCGTGGGCCGAACCGTGGCACAATCAGAATGGGCTGAATGGTTTTTATGGGACCGCACCACGCTCACATGGAGCCTTGCGGCATATGGATTTCTTGCCTCAGTTCTCCCCGTCTGGATGTTATTAGTTCCCCGGGATTATCTCTCAACATTTATGAAATTGGGTGTGATCGCCCTTCTGGCCGTCGGCGTCATTGTGCTCGCGCCCACCATTGAAATGCCTCGCACCACCATATTTACGGCGGGCAATGGACCGATCATTCCAGGAACGTTGTTTCCGTTTCTCTTTATCACCATTGCCTGTGGGGCCATTTCCGGCTTTCATTCCCTGGTCTCATCAGGAACGACGCCCAAGCTGATCAGTCGGGAATCTCAGGCCATCGTCGGCTATGGTGCCATGCTTCTGGAAAGCTTTGTCGGAGTAGTGGCGCTCATCGCCGCCTGCCTTCTCGTTCCCGGCGACTATTTTGCCATCAACACCAGCCTGTCCGCAGACACCCTGCAAACCATGGGATTTCCAACCGCCCACATTACGGAACTCTCCACGCTTGTTGAGGTAGATGTATCGGGCCGTCCGGGAGGTGCAGTATCTCTGGCCGTTGGTATGGCCTCGATTTTTTCAAGCTTGCCGGGGATGTCCGGGCTCATGGCCTACTGGTATCAATTTGCGCTCTTGTTCGAAGCCCTGTTCATTTTGACCACGATTGATGCTGGGACACGGGTCGCCCGGTATCTGGTTCAGGAATTAGGGGGACGATTCTATACCCCGCTCAAGCAGATCAATTGGTGGCCAGGGGTATTGGGCGCCAGTCTGTTCGTGGTTGGAGGGTGGGGGTATCTCATTGGCACAGGATCCATTGCGACCATCTGGCCTATGTTTGGCGCAGCCAATCAATTACTCGGTATGCTCGCACTCTGTATTGCCACGACCGTCCTCATCAAGATGAATAAGACAGCCTATTTGTGGGTGACGGTGATCCCGATGGTATTTGTGGGCGTGATCACCCTGGCCGGATGCTATGAACTCCTGGTGATCTTTATCAGTCGGGCACTCTCAACAGAGGGGTCGCAAAGCCTGACTATGGCTATCAATGCCTCACTCGTCGGACTGGTGGCCATACTCGCACTCATTGTCCTCACAGACAGCGCCAGAAAATGGTATGGCTATCTTGTGCACAAACAGCCATTGAACAGCACTGAAGTGATTGAAGGCGAAGGCATTCAACTTCCCGCAGGAAGGTGCTGCTAATCCAGAGACTTGCAACAACAACTTGAAAGGAAGCTTATGGCGGACAACTATTCTTTCGACGTCATTTCTCGCATCGACATGCAGGAAATGAAAAATGTGGTGGATCAAACCGAAAAAGAAGTCGGGCAACGCTTTGATTTCAAAGGATCAAAAACCGAGCTAACGTTAAAAGAGAAAGACAAACAATTGGTGGTGCTCTCGGATGATGACTACAAACTCAACGCGGTCTTGGATATCCTCAAGGGCAAATGCGTCAAACGAAATGTGTCGTTGAAAGGCCTGACGTATGGGAAAGTGGAAGAAGCCTTAGGCGGAACCGTACGCCAAACCATTACCATTCAGAGCGGACTTCCGGAAGACAAGGCTAAAGCCATCACGAAATCGATTAAAGAGGCCAAATTCAAGGCCCAGGGACAAATTCAAGGGGAACAAGTCAGGGTGCAAAGCAAAAGCAAAGACGAACTGCAAGCCGTCATGAAACATCTCAAAGAACAGGACTTCGGACTCGATTTGCAATTTGAAAACTATCGGTAATGGTCAACCGTGGTCACACCGCAGGCTAACAATCGGCCCCAACGTGTTCCAGTGCCCCGTCGAGAGCCTGTTGACCGGCTCGAGCTCTTAACATGGCCCGAGCCTCCATCGCGGAAGGGCGATTTTTCCCAATAGGAACATCCAGTTGTTCTAAACTTTCAGATGCCCACCCCTGCGTCCAATAGACCATTTGAAAATCCGATAGACGAAGAATACCCGCCTCAGCTATTGCTGAATTTTCAATGACAATCCCGCCCATTTGATTCATCATCGTCGCTTCTCCAATTTTTATGGGGCCAGTATTCTCACGACTTGAGAACACCACGACAATTTCATAAGGAACGTGTAAGAGTTGGCCTTGGACTTTCAATTCTTGGGAAAAGTTTACCGGCTGAGACAACCGTGGAACAGTCACAATGTTCTGAAAGGAACAACGCTGCCTGAGAAAATCTTCGGTGCGCCGAGTAAGCGTCTCAAGATATTCGGCAATGATCACCGGAGCAGCATTCTGCGCTGTGTCATCTGCATGCACGACCAGACCAATGGTGGGTACCCGAGGCCACTCACCATTCTTATAAGATAACTCCTGCGATTCAAAGGCCTCTTTTCCGACAAGGTCAATCATCCGGGGTGTGGAGCTTGCCCCACACCCCACCAATATAGCCGTCATAAGACAGGTACACCATATTTTGACAAGGATCATCGGATCAGGAAGTCGCCTGATTCTTCCTCCATAATATTTCAAAATGCATCACCGCCTGGGCGATGGCATCCTGCCCGGAAACCCATCGAAGCGTCTCATACTCCTCCCCCTCTGAATTGGGATAAATGGGAGGTTGGGTCTGAGCCCGTCGGACTACGGGATATACATTAGATTCAATCGGGACAACCAGCCGTTCAAGTGTCGCCCACGCTTGACCATCCGTGGAGACCATTGGTTGACCTGTCCGGACATCCAGCAACGCGAGTTCCAAACGCGCATAATTTTCCGCACGGTACCCTGGCATTCCTCCACCCCGCATGCCTGTCGGCTGCTGCAACCCGCCCAGTGGAAAACGATCAAAGACCTCATACTCGGTACTGGATAATACCGCCAACACCAGATAGGGAACGTTTTGCTCCTTCCCCAATTGGATGAATGGGTCCACGGACCCCTTGGGTTTCATATTATCCGGATACACCACGGAATGAATTTGAATCGGTAATTGTTTTTGAAGTTCCGTTTTCAGATGTTCTCCAAGATTTTCCAACGTCCCTCGGCGAAGTTCAGGAGCCGATTTTTCAAATCCCGAATCATTCAGAACGACCAAGACGGCGGTCACTCCTTCCGCTGGAAGCGCAATTGTTGCACCGTCCCCGCCTGACAGATTGGAGGGTTGGGGCAGGTAAGCCGGCAACCGTTTGGGAGTGTTATCCAACGAACAGCCCAAGAAAGAAAAAGCAGAGAGGAACCCGACAATCAACCAGATGTGACGCCACATAATGAAGCCTCCATTGGTTAGGGAAAAAAATGGCCGTCTTAATATTAAATTCTCTTCCCTTTAATCAAGGATCGTCAAGATCAGGAGAAACCGTGAAGGTGATATCTGTCAAAAGCTGACAAGCTGAAGGCCGGGGTCCATTGTCTCTCTCAGGATCATCCATACTTTTGCTTCCCAGGACCTTCCTCTCTGGCTCCCCATGGTTTTCACTCTCTTTCACTCGAAGACCATTTTTTGTTTATCTTGCCAACCGGATACCCGCGTAAGATTCGGACCTGCCGAAGCAAGAGGAAAGTCTCTGGAAAAACACGGGATCCAGTTGCCATCTTTCCGGATCTTGGGGTAGGGTAAGTCGGTGTGTCCATTGCTTAAAAAAATTCTCCATTACGTCTTACTTGTGGTTGTCGTATCCGTTCTTCCCGCCTGCGACAAAGTCTCCATTCCCCGCCTGGCATTCGATGATAACCACGAACAAAGAATTCCTGTTTCGATCACCTATGCGTTTACATTAAATCTCCTGAACTATACTCAGACCGTGGGCGGGTGTGGGTTACCGTATACTATTCCAGTAGGCGAGATCATATCCAAAACATTCCTCAAAGTCGGCCAAGAACGATTCAATGGCGTGAGAGCCGAACCCCCCGTCGGAGAGGCGCAAGGCGTTTCTCCCGATGGCTATCGAATTGTTGTGGATCTCAATAAATTTGAATTCGATGCAGTGGATCGTTCAGGTCAGGAAGATCGGTACGATGTTTTTGTTGATCTGCAACTCCACGCCGTCTACGAAGACGCGAAAGGCAATCCTCTTGCCCAAAGTCCCTTGACCTACCACCAGAAAGTCAGGGTGCATGTCCCTGAACTCACAAGCCAATCCATCTCATGTGAAACCGCTGGAATTGACGGAACGGTAGAAAACGCTGCCGAGACTCTGGCTAAACAGATGGTAGGGGTTTTCCCCCAACTGGTCCAACTTAATACCGGTCAGCAACCCATCGCCCCGCAACCAGGTTTCCCTGCACCGGCTCAGCAAGTTCCGGCTGTAGGTGTGCCGGCCCCGGCCCCACCCGTTGCAAGCCCATCGGTTCAATTTAGAACCAAATTAATTGATGCCAACCGCAATTTGGTATTAGAGGGCGGAGAGGCCATCATCCTATTGATTGAAACGACCAATGCCAGCGAAACACCCATTCCATCGGCCTATGTGGAGTTACGGGGAACCCCGACTTTGGTCGAGGCCTTTAAACGTGTAGCCCCTCTTCCCGTCCCGCTAGGATCCTTTAAGGCGGGCGAAAAGCGGACCGCAGAGATACGGGGCCGATTGGGTCAGGTGACTGAACACATCCAAGGTGAACTGATCATCGGAATCATCCTCTCTGAAGGCCTGCCGCCAGGAACCCATACCATCAGGGCTGAAATCCAGCCAGGTCCGACACATAAAAAGCCTATGCGGTAGAGACCCTCTTGGCCTAAGGGCTTTCCTCACCATTCATTCTTTTGGAATGAATCCCCGGACAACCCCGAAACTCCTAAAATTAATCAGCATATTTTCTGGCCAGAATTCAAATGGTTTGCCCCCAGGCTCGCCATAAAGGAGGATCAGAAAGGGCAACGGAAAGGGTATCTGTCAAAACAAAAATTAACTCGTGACATCTGTTGTAAGCTTCCCCGTCAATCGGACAGTTGATAGGTAGAGTTTTCCTGCGTTGGCTTGTGATAAAGACCTGGGGCCGCCCCCTGTAAGGCCTCGTGGGGTCTGAGTTCATTGTAAGTCCTTAACCAACGGGACGTGATCTCCCGCACTTCGTCTAAACTGCGAAACAGATAGAGATTGAGCACTTCATTCCGATACGTGCGATTAAACCGCTCGATAAAGGCATTCTGCGTCGGGCAACCGGGTTGTATGTGGTAAATCAACACCCGATTGGCCTTGCCCCAGTCTTGAAGGCTCTGTGCGATAAACTCTGGCCCGTTATCCACCCGGATCATGTGCGGAAGTTCGCGTTCAGCCTTTAATCGGTCAAGCACCCGGATAATCCGTTCTGCCCGGAGAGACGTATCAATCTCAATCACTAATGCTTCCCGATTAAAGTCATCGATCAGATTGAACGTCCGAAACCGGCTACCATGATACAAGGCATCGCTCATGAAATCCGCTGACCAGACTTCATGGGGCCCTTCCGGCACAAACACCGGGAGAGAAGGTCGTGTGGGTACCCGGCGTTTGGTTCGGCGTGGCTGATTGAGTCCCAATTGCCGATAGATCCGATGAATGCGTTTGTGATTCCAGGGATGGCCTAAGGCGTGGAGTCGGTCGATATATTTCCACACCCCCAGCACGGATGCGCCTCCACCATCTGATTCAGGGCGTCAATAATTTCCTTGTCCCGGGTTTGCCAAGCACAAGGTGTTTGATAATAGGAGGAACGGGACAGGCCCACCGCCTGACAACTGCGGACCACCGAGAGGCCATGAGTCTCTCGCATCGTCGTGACCGCCGCCCGTTTGTGGGACGGCGTGAGAAATTTTTTTCGAGCAAATCCTTTAAAGCTTGATTCTCTAGGGCCAGGTCCGCATACATCCGTTTGAGCTTCGCGAGTTCGCTCTCGGTTTCCTTGAGCCGCTTGAGATCTGACACCTCCAGACCACCGTACTTCGCTTTCCAGTTGTAGTAGGTGGCATCGCTGATGCCATGTTCCCGACACAGGTCTTTGACTTTGACTCCAGCATCGCCTTGTTTCAAGATGGCAAAAATCTGCGTTTCGCTGAATCGACTCGTTTTCATGAGAACCTCCTGATGAATTTTGCCAGAAAGCTCTTCTTTTCGCCTGTCCATATTTTGGGGAAGCTTACACACCAAACAATAGCCCATTACTGATATCTCCCCCATTTTGAGCAGCACTATACGAGCCAAATCCTCCTGAAATCCCAGCCCCTCTAGCAGCTCCCTTTAAGAAAGGCGCCGCGGCAAATCCGCCACAATACCAACTCGCCACAGCCGTGCCTACGTTGATTTCACTTGCCAAAGCATACCGTCCACTTTTCGACAGTGTTAACAATCCGGCACCAAGAATGCCGGGCTGAATTGACGAGAGGAAGGGGATAGGAACCAAGCCAACCTGAATCCCAAATCCAAGTGCGGTAAACCTTGCACTGCCTAAAGTCTTTTCCAATTTTCGGCTAACTTTCTTAAATGTCTTTCTTATTGATATAAATCCGAAATGGCCGGTGGGATCATTAAAGAGAATCGGATTATTGTTAGCGTAGGTGTATCGATTGAAATTTTGAGA
>JBATLR010000457.1:0-2644 GCA_049289415.1 Nitrospirales bacterium | reverse complement strand
CGTCCTTCGTTTCCCCGCGCAAACCGACCCCCCCACGGGTCAGACCAACACCTGGCCCGCATACGAACGTCTGATTCAGCTTTCGGTTGACCAATTGATCAAAGACGGCCGGCCCGACGACGCCTTTACCGTGGCGGAGCAACTGAGCATTCGACAAATGACCGGCGCCGTCTATGAAGCCGTGGGAGAAGATCTGTTCCTCAAAGGCTTGGGAGACTATGAACCGGAATTGCGTTCGTTACTCGGGGAACTCCGGCAAGCCAGAAATCACGGGAACGTTGCGGCCATTGAAGAACTGGCTCCCGCCCTTCAGGACACGCTCTATGCCCTGTTTGAAGAATATCCCTGGGCCACGGCGTCCTTCTGGGCCTATCCTCCGACCAGGGATCTGATATTTTTGGGCGTTGACGCGCAACACCCCTATTTGAAAATTCTCAAAGGAAGGCAAGGCTATCATGGCTTTGTCCATAACGGAGACACGCTCCATTACAGCCCTCTCGTGGTCACAGAAAATGGGGTCACGGGGGATGAAGAATTTCACAAGCGGCTCAAACAATCGGCCTCAGCCTATGTGGCGATGCCGCAGGAACTGGAATCCACTCTCCCTTCACTGACGCTCGATCAGAAACCGCTCACGTGGGTCAGCAACTTCTATGACTTCCTGAATGGCTATCATCAGCGCAGCCTCTTTTTTTCTCACATCACTACCCCAAGCACATTTCTCCCTTCCACGCCTGCAAGTGCGGGAGAAATTCCATTTGTGCTCCAGCAATTTAGCGGGGTCGAGACTCACGATCATCCGCTGGCCACCCACACCAACATTGCCGCGTTTCTAAAAAATCCCGATACCTTCGCCTTTGAAGTACAGGAAGCTCAGAATGTTCGGGAATTTGTCTCCGTGGTCGATTTTGCCGGCAGTCAACATCATTCGATCCTGCTCTTCGGCGGAATCCCGTCCTCATCGCCTTCTCCCTGGGTGCTGATATCCTCTCTCCTGCGCGCCGGATTTCCTCATGTCATCATGAGCCGGACACCGCTCGACACCCAAACCGCCACCAGGTTTCTGAATCAATATCTCACGCATCTCAATACGCTTCCTCCCGATGAAGCCGTCATGGCCGCATCGAAAGATCTCTGGGGATCGGAGACGGGGAAATATCCCTTCCGCCACTATGGATTTGCCGGCATGGGTCCGGACGAACGCCAGGAATATGCCGCCTCCATCTATGACCAGGAAGTAGCAGAAGCCATTCACGCATTTGAGACCAAAGACTTTCCCGCTTCTTTACGGCACATCGAGCATGCACTCGCCCTCATCGAGCATGCAAAAAAACGACCGGACTTCAAGGAACTCACCACCCTGGCCGTCGAAACCGCCTTTGAAGTCAACGATTATGAAAAGGGGATCTTCTTTCAACAGAAGCTGCTGGATTCCCTCACACCGGAAACCCCGGCCAGCGAGCGAGCCGAGGCGGAATATCGGCTGGGCATTCTGCATTCCCGTCTCGAACATTTTGACGTCGCCGTGCAACACCTCGAACAGGCCAACCAGATTTGGGAACAGGGCGACGAGCTTGACCGGCTCGCGGAAGGCATGGCCACATTGGGCATTGTCCGTGAAAACATGGGTGCCTATCCGGAAGCCCTGGACCAATTCAACCAGTCGTTTTCTCTGTATCAGGAAATCGGGGAAATGGGCCACACGGCATTTCAATACCGTCGAATCGGGCGTATTTATTACCTTCGATTGGGCCGGTATGAGAAAGCCCGTGAAAACTTTCTAGCCGCGCTGAAGCTGTATCAGGAACAAGGCGATCTGAAGGGCGAAGCCGAAGTGCTGTATGAAGTGGGATTGACCTATGAAAAAGTCGGCCTGTTCGACCAGGCCACCGAACGCTACCAACAAGCTCTCGCCCTCGCGAAAGATCTGGATGATTCCATGCTCCTGGCGACGGGCGATCTCTACCTCGCCAATGTGGCCTGGTTCCAGGGGAACTATCAAACGGCCTTTCAACTCTTAACCCAGGCCGACAAAAAAGCCGAACAGGCCAATGACCCGCAATTACGCATTATGGTGAAAAATACCCGCGGGCTGATTTACTGGACATTGAATGACACCGACAAAGGACTCGTCCATTTACAGGACGCGGTCACGCTCAGCCGGTCTTCCAATATTCAAACCGAGTTAGCCTCTTCGCTGAACAATCTTGGTTTGATTTACCGGCAACGGGGCGACCATGCCACCGCGCTGGACTATTTTCAACAGGCGAAAACTTTTGACGAGTCCCTCAAGAGCCAATGGGGTTTAGGCTACGATCATCGGAATATTGGGATCTCCTTACTGGCCCTGGGACAGTTAGAAGAGGCCGAAGGGCATTTTCTCAAAGCCGAGCAGATCAGCGCCGAGATCAACAATGTCATCAATTGGGTCAAAGCCTTATTAGAACTGGGCAATGTCAATACAGCGCTGCTGCGGCCCGAACAAGCCCTTGGCTATTACGAGCGGGCGCATGAGATCTCCAAGCGATACGGCATCAAGGAAGTGGAATGGCGGGCCGCAGCGGGCAAGGCCAACCTGTTGAGGGAGGAAGGAAAGCTCCCGGACGCCCTGACCTGGTTTACCAAAGGGGTCGAGGTGGTGGAA
>JBATLR010000456.1:0-14256 GCA_049289415.1 Nitrospirales bacterium | reverse complement strand
GAGCAACTGAGATAATGGTGAATCAGCAACAACCCAGTGCGGGGTGGTTTCGGTTAGGGGCTTTCTCCATGGCGCCTGGACAAAATCATCACGTGGAAGTGGCGGGGGCGTTGGAAGGCGTGACGGTGGCGGATGCGATACGGTTTGTGAGTGCGGGTGTGAGTGCACCAGGGATCACATACGTGCATGCCGATCATTTGGGCAGTCCACAGAAAATGACGGACGCCAACAAGACAATCGTCTGGGATGCCGTGTTCACGCCGTTCGGGCAGGTGCATGGCATCACGGGATCGGCGACGAACAATCAGCGGTTTCCGGGCCAATACTTCGATGTGGAAACAGGATTCAACTACAACTACTTCCGGGATTATGATCCGACGACGGGGAGATATATCGAAAGTGATCCAAGGGGAATTAACCTAGATTTCAGCAATCCACAAAGACAGTTAATAGCCCAGATGGGTGTCCCCATTCCTGTTGGCAGGGACATGATTACGCAAAATCATCCGTATGGGTATGTGAATCAAAACCCAGTGATTTTTTATGATCCAACTGGAGAGTATCTTTGGATTTGGCAATGGGGTTCAAAACTAAAGAACCTATGGAATAATTTGAATTTTGATGGCCCTTCTGCGGGTTTATCAAAGGGGGCGGGAAGAGTTTGTGGAGTAAGGTTTAAAAAGAAGATTAAACTCCTCCGAATAGATTATGCTCCCTATCCCGGTACAAATGACAAGCCACGTCTCCATGGGCATATTGGCGATTACCCCTGGCATGTACCCCTAGATCCCAGAAGTTTTTTTGATTGAAAGGCTCCCCAATGACAACAAATATTTATTCTGAGATTGTCAATATTTTGGAAGAGTGTGTGCAGGGAGGGAAATCTCTGGAGACCTCTCTGGCATGTATTTGGCGATATGAAGGTTGTAAGGATGATTTCATCAAGGAAGTCCTTCATTTTTTTCGCCATTATTATGATGATGTAGATATTCGTAACAAGGATTTAGAATATGCAGAATTTCAGAATCAGAAATTAAGAAAATACATTGCCTTGTTAAAAGAAAAATCCCAGGATGAAACTTCAGATAAAATAAACGGGCCTAACCCTGGTTCTGACTAATTTTTTCCTGGGTATCGGCCCCGGCGGCCGAGGTTCCTTCGGCTTGGGCCTCAGGACAGGCCTTTTGTTACGGCAAAAGGACCCAAAACCACCGGCCCTCGGCGTGATCCGGAAGATGCCCTCCATGCTCGCCGCATTCAGCGGCGGGCAAACTCGCCTGGCTCAAACAGTGCCCGCCTTGTTTCTG
This sequence comes from Nitrospirales bacterium, assembly GCA_049289415.1. Taxonomy (GTDB): domain Bacteria; phylum Nitrospirota; class Nitrospiria; order Nitrospirales; family UBA8639; genus Nitrospira_E. Next base: position 12,949 of record JBATLR010000456.1, on the reverse strand, counting down.
AATTCATCTCCGCGTCTCGGCCACGCCGAAAGGGCCGACCTTCTTGTCTTGTTGGTTCAGCATGCCGGTGGAGCAACCGATATCATAGTCAATCAACAGTAGCCCAATGCGGGATAGTAAGAGTTAGGGGATTTGCCATGAATCCGCGGAAAAATTCTCGCGTAGCCATGGGAGGGGAAAGGAAAGGTATGCCATTCAGTCGGTACCAACTTATGGGATAGCCCAAAGCATTCAGTAGGTTGAGGCAGATCATTGGGTCAGCCATCAGGAAATTGACAAATACGTCCTGCCTGTTTAGTCTTTTTGTGACGTTACCAGGAGCTAAATCCGCACGGGCAACCGGGATGAGAGGAGAACATACATGCGAATCCAAGACATTCCAGAAATCGACCGATTAAGCACGCCAGAAAAAATTCTGCTAGTCGAGGAGCTCTGGGATCATATAGCGTCCGATCCATCCGCCGTTCCCATTCCTCTCAGTCATGTCAATGAACTTGAGAGGCGACTCCACCGTCAAACGACACAGCCCGGCACACTGCTCTCTTTGGAAGAATTACAAAGCAGAATTGATCGGCGTAAATGACCTATACCCTTCGGTTTTTGCCCGAAGTTGAGGACGATGCCGTTGCCGCATACATTTGGTATGAGCAGAAGACGCCAGGATTGGGTGAGGAGTTTTTGCGTACCTTTTATGGGGATGCTGGGAAATTATCACAGAATCCATTATTGTATCCGACTCTACATCTCAAATTTCGCCGTCGGCTGCTGCAGCGATTTCCGTATGCCATTTACTTCAGTACAGAAAAACGCGAAATTGTGGTATTCGGTCTTTTTCATTGCGCCCGCGATCCTCGGGGAATTCAATCCATACTCCAGCACCGGCGGTAGTTGAAAGGGTGTAGCTCTTTATTCCCCGCCCGCATGTCCTCCGCTTCTCGGCCACACCAGATCTATCAGTTGGACGATTCCAAGGCCTCCTGGACCTAGAAGGGGCGCCGATGAACCAGACGCAAAACGGCGGGCAGTAGAATCTCCTCGGCACCTTTACCTTGGATCCCGCGTCGAACCCTATGGTGGAATTGTCCGATCAGGCCAATGTGGTGGCCGATGCCGTGCTGCTGGTGCCCAACGTAGTCAGCACCGATTATGTGACCTATGCACCGACGCTGACCCCAGCAGGAATGATGCACATCTATGCGAAATGGACGGAAAGTGCCACGCGGGCGCAGGCGGTGATCTATACCGTTCAGCATGCAGGTGGTCAGAAATCTCAAGCAGATTTCTCGTGGGTGAATCGAAAGCACCCATCTCACAGGAGTATTTTCTCCTGTTTATTTCCCGGCAACTGCAGGCAGTGAACCTTGGAGTCTTATGGTTCTTTGCGAGTGTGGTGCTGACAAGCTACATAGAGGTCGAGAAATTATGTGGAAGCCAATTTCGCCAGTTCGGTATCGATGAATGTGAGGATTTTTTCGGCATCCTCGACCAGGCCGTCCGTGATGTTGAGACCGAGAGCGAGATCTTCTTCATCTAAGGTATCGGCCAATCCGTTATTTTGTAATAAGCTGACATCCCAAAATAATATCCCCGCAGTGGCCTGTTTCCCGTCGATGGTGGCGGCCACGTTAATGTTATCGCCATGCTCAGTCGGGGTACTGATAAAGGTCGGTTCGGCACCTACTTGCTTTGCTCGTCGAATAAGGTCCATGAATGTTTTTAATCGTTGTAGACTGGCAGGGTCTGTCCCCATCAATATCCTTCCCCTCTCGTATGAAGTTTCAACTGGTCCACCTCCAGTGTTAGATTTTCCGATTCGACGGCAGGTCTGCAAGGAATGAATCGAAGGTGTCGTTCCAAGGCGTAGGTCTTATGAGCCAATATTCGGCATTACGCGGTTCCGTGTTGGCCGGAGGTCGAAGGATCTTGCTGGTTTCGTTTCCGGGCTCGGGTGGCAATGTTTTCCATAAGCCCCGTCAGTTTTTGATATTGCGGGTGATCGGGAGAGAGCGGTTTGCCATCTTCATCGCACATCAGTTCCTGCATCCCTTCGAGCATTGCGGCCATTTCAGGGAAAAGTTCGTCATCCGATTTTTTTCGTCCCATGGTGTCTTTCCTTTGCTGTCGATTCGAAACGGATTGATAAGTTCATGGTTTACATTAAGATTTGCTGTCCTGGTTGAGAAGGCTTTCGATCACCGTTTTGAGATTTTCGGCGGTTAAGTTCGCCACGCGAATGTTTCCATCCAAGAGCACGGTTGGCGTATGAGTGACTTTGATTCGTTCTCCCCACGTCCGGCCTTTCGCTAACGTTTTGAAAGGCTTTCCACTGGCGAGGCCTGCTTCAAATTCCGTCGGATCGAGCCCGATCTCTTTCAGAAGGAGGGAACGCATGGTCTTATCGAAGACTTGAATATCTTTTTCGTGAATGGACTGAAAGAGGAGTTGCTTCATTTCCGGCCCTTTGCCCATGGTGACGGCCTGATTGTACATTTCAAAGGCGGTCGGAAGTTTGCCGGGTATGACGGGAAATCCCACCATTCTAATCTCTAACTTGTCGCCGAATTCTTTTTTCAGTTTCGTTCCGACCACCCGTTCGAACATGTGGCAATGTGAGCAGTAAAAGTCAGCGAATTCGAACAGAATGACCTTGCCGGCTTCATGTTGAGAAGGCTCTCCCTCCATCAGCTCGTATTCGCCCTGTATCTTGCTCAAGGCCACATTGGCCCATCCGAGCAGGCTGATCAGGAGTATTCCTCCAATAATGCGGGAAATTTGCGTCTGTCCTGATTTCATGCGTGATCCTTTCTTGATTTCGATCTTATTTCCGGACTTTTTCTCTCGAATCGCCGAAGTCTGTTCGGGTAACATGGTACGCCTTGAGAGACACTCTCACGTTAGCCCATCATATCAGACTGAACCTATGGTCCTTCAAGGTTTCTGAAAAATGAATTCGCCTGGGGGAGGAACGGAATGGTGTGGAATTATTCGGGGTAGGAGATTTTTTGAGGATTATTGGGAGAAGAGAATGGTGGAAGCGGTATCGGCATTGTTCAATAGAGGAGGGCACTGAAGTGAATGTGGTGAATGTCAAAGACTATGGCCAGTTTTCGAAGGAAAAGATGAAGAAGCAGAATGTGTTTCAATCATCCAGATTTTTTTGTGTTGTATATGGTTTTGAGCCCGGGCAGGAACAAAAAGGCCATGTGCATGCCGATCAGGACAAAGTCTATCTGGTCTTAGAAGGGGAGGGCACGTTTCGGGTCGGAAGTGAGAGCCGGATCCTGGGAGAAGGGCAGGGAACCATGGCTCCCGCTGGTGAGGAGCATGGCGTGATGAATCATACGACCAACCGGCTTCGAGTGCTGGTGTTTATGGCTCCCAATCCCGGATAAGGGTTGGGAACGGGTTGACCCTTATTGGCGGTGCGAAGAAAGAGAAAGGGGCCTGGGTGCGAGAGCACACCAAGGCCCTTTGGTTGTTCTTTGATACAGAGATTTAATTGGATGCATCCATGGGATTAAAGATCGACAAGTTTTCCTTGCCTTCTACGGATAAAATGCCTATTGCCCCTTTGGCGACCCGGAAGATGCTGTGATCCACTAACAGGTAAGCCCCGGGGACATCTACTTTGAATTCCACAATGACCGAACCGGCTGAAGGAATCAGGGTGGTTTGCACGTGCTCATTGATGGTTCCGCCAATGGCCCCTTCCACATAGACCTTGTCAAAAATTTCGCCAATGATGTGGAACGACGAAGCGCTGTTGGGTCCGATGTTTCCGACAAATAGCCGGATCGTCTCCCCGACCTTGGCTTTCAGTTGCCCATCCCCCATGAGGTCCATTAAGGCCCCGGCTTTTCCGTTAAACACCACATGGTCAGGGTGTTCGGCTAATCCTTTTTCCATTGATAATTCCATGACGCCAGGTTCGGCACTCGGCATGGTGAAAAACTCGCTTTGAAACACGGCATATTCATGATTGACAGGCGTGAGGCCGCCAATCGGATCCACGAGAATCAACCCGTACATGCCGTTAGCGATATGTGCCGGAATATTCGGGACCGGGGATGCACAATGGTAAATATATAAACCGGGAGCCAGGGCTTTAAAGGAAAATACACCCTCATTGCCAGGTGCGGCCAAAGTCGATCCCGCTCCCCCGCCAGGTCCATTGACGGCATGAAAATCCATGTTATGTGGAAATTGGCTATCCGCATGGTTTTTAAGGTGGATCTCCACGGTATCGCCGACTTGGACCCGGATCATGGGGCCTGGAACGGTGCCATTAAAACTCCAAAATTTGTATTGAATTTCATCTGTCAAAGTTCCTACATACTCTTTCGCTTCGACATTGACCAGGACTCGTGCAGGCTCCTTTCGGGTAATGGGGGCGGGTACGTGTGGCAACGTCGTCAATTGAGCCTGGACGGTTGGGATGTCTTTGGCGTGTACAGATGAAATGGTTCCCATGGCCAGAATACCCACTATGGTGGCCAGAGAGATGAACCGTGCCGGACGACTTAAGTGTGTGAACGCTAAATGAGTCACGGATGACTTCCTCCTTCTAAAAGTATTAGGCAAACGATAAAAACGCTCGGTACTTTTCCTGTGTATTCGTTTGTATCTTAGAGGAATTCCGGAGGAAAACAATGATATAGATCATTAAATACGAAAAGATTTTCTTGGGGTGTCCCTGGAGGTTGGCTCAGAGCCGGGAATGGCAAGCCGTATTTTTAGGAGAAACTAGGAAAAGGCATGAGGAGCCATCTGCTGAAGTCTGATGAGATCTTGAATAACCAATTTTTTTCCTGTTCCACTAATGATGTGATCTTTTTTGAACCGGCTCAGAATGCGACTCGTGGTTTCTTTCGTCAGGCCGGCCATGTCAGCTAAATCCTGGTGAGTCAGTTGTACGCCAATGCGGACGCCGGATGCTTCTTGAATGCCGGATCGCTGCGCTAGGTTGACAAGAATAGAGGCGACCCGCTGTTCGGCACGGTCCAAGGCAAAATCCTTGGCATTGTCTTGGGATTCGCGGAGGCGGAGACTTAAGTAATTGATGATATTGACCGCTGCACCCGGATTTCTTTGGATCACATCCAGCATTACTTTTCGGTGAATTTTGACAATAGTGCCTTCTCCCATGGATTGGGCGCATCCGGGATGACCTTCTCCTGCAAAGGCGGATGCTTCACAACAAAACAAATCCCCGGGCATGAGAACCTTGAGCGTAACTTCCCGTCCTTCCAGAGAGGATTTTACGCATTTTACATTTCCCTGTTTGACAATATGAAACCAGTCGGCTGGATCAGCTTCCCGAAAGATGAACTGTCCTTTTGTGATGGGAACTTCGATCGCGTGGTTCGCCAGCTCCCTTCGATCGGACTCGGAAAGGCAGGCAAAGAGTGGAATTAAGTCAAAATTTGATGGTGGAAGCATTGGTCGGCATACTTGAACTAATTGTTCAACTTTATCGACAATGGCTCTTGCGCTGGTTCCATAATGATCGAGTAGCTGATCCGGCTTTCCGCTATGTGGAATTTGACCAATGCCCATTTTCGTGAGCCGTATACCTTCACCCGCCATCGCACTGAGTAGGGCATCAAGGGTGTGATCGTGAGATTTGAAGATGGCCAGGACGGTATCAGACACCTATAAATCAGTCAATTCCGGTCTGTGTGTTGATCGATGCTCAGTGTCCGATGTAGGGTATGATGGCTTTACTGTTCTAAGAATACCCATCATATGTTCAATTGATGCTGGAGGCGAACGATCATGAATTGGAGTAATGCCACAACTCAGGTGACTGTCATCATGTGTTCTGTTTTCTTGATGGGAGCGATGATGGTGGGGTGTTCTTCCACACCCGAACCTCAATCGGACCCGTCAAAAAAGGACATTCAGCAGGATTCCGATCGGTTCTTCAAAAAGATGGGCCAGGAAGAAGGCCCACAAGCTCCCACACGTTAGGAGGGAACCTCCAGAAGTGTTCGGTTTCCTTATAATCGTGACCAACTGTTGCCGTCCTGTCTACCCAATAGGAGCATGTACGGCAATCAAGGCCCGAAGCTGAGGAGGAAAGGGAAGTCTATTCGGTGGAGCCAGGTTTCCTGATCAGTTGGTTTTTTTTGGGTATTTGATCAAGAATCGTCGATCGGACCTGGTATAAACCTGGCAAGCTTGCTCCCTTGGCGAAGACCAGTCCTCGTTCCCTCTTTCCCAAAATTAATTGTCCGATTTCCTGTCCCTTGCGGTTCATGCCGGAAATCGTGGCGTTGGGTGAGGCCATCCCATTGTCTTTTGAGGAAGAAGAGGAATCGGGGTGGAATATTTCTGCTGGTACGTCTACGATCCGGCTGACAAAAAGTTTCACAACTTCCTGGTCTACTTCTGCTGAAGGATTGTCCTCCAAGATCCACTCATCGTGTTGGTTAATGAGGACATAATGATCCTGTGGTGTGTGGACGGTCAGCATCGCGATATCGGCGAATTCCATACCAAAGAGACGTTTGTCTTGAAAATGAAACATGCCTTGCGTGATGGGTTTCAGGATACCCGGTGGGATCTCGTAGAGTGGACCGGAGGCGGACGTGATGGCATAGGCCTTTTCTGGATCAGCAAATTGATAGAGTTCCAGATGGTGCGTGCGTGCGCCTTCAACGATTTGTATCGTCGCCTGAATGCGCGGCGGTTGGCCCAGAATTCGTTTCTTTTCTTCCTCGGGGTCAATGAATCCAGTGGCAGCCAGGCCTCCTAAATCCATGAGCAGTGTCCCCACGGCGGTTTTGTCTGCCGGTCCCTTCACGGGACTTTGGAACATCCAATTCGGCGTCAAGCTATGGGCTCCTGCCACTCGTGTCATGACCATGGTAGTTGATCCGAGCTGAATGTGAAGCTCCAGAACTCGATCCCGCTCGAAAAATAAGAGGTCTTTGAGCCGAAAGTTCGTGAGGGACTTTTGGGCGAAGGTCATCACATCCAACGTCGTCAGCACGACCTGATTATCAGGTTTCGTTTGGACGTACAAGGACGGAGCAAAGGGACCGGCATCTCCTAGAGCCATTTCCTGCGTCTCGGTCGGAGTGGTCAGGGTGAGAGTGAGGTAAGGGGGCTCTAATCCGTATGCGGACAAATTGCTTGGACCATCCTCGATCTGTCGTTTGATTTTTCCTATCGTCAAGGCTCGTAGGATCCGCCGAATTTCACGCGAATCCGCGGGGGATCGCATAGGTTCGGTCATCATCCACCGCCATTGGTCATCCCGTTCGAGACGGATGGTGTCCGTGGGGGTGGCCCAGGTGATCTGCGTGATAGCCCGGTCATCAAACGGCAGGATCTGTCGTTCCTGGGTCTCCTGCTTTTCCAATTGCCGGGATTGTGGAATATCAACGAGGAGGATATAGCCTCCCAAACCCAGAACGACCAGAGCCAGGATGAGCGTCACTCGAACGGGATTTATCATGTTACAGACTTCGCCGCCTTTTCCAAACAGATAGACCGATAAATAAGGTGAGGAGTGGAATGAATAGGACCTGAAAAAAGACGAGCGCTTGTTCCTGTGAGGGATTCGGTATGAATGGATGAAAGGCCGGATCTTTTGGTGTCAGAGAAACTAAGGCGTCCTCCTGAGCAAGCCAGGCAATGGCTTTTAAGAAAAAATCCGTGTTTCCCGGATAGGTCAGATACCCATTGGTCGCAAACGCGGCATTGCCCACGATGAGGACGGCAGATTGAGCGGTTGGGGACTGGTCGACCGGTTTGCGGATCAAGAGGCCCGCGACGGTAAAGGGGCCTTTGGGGTCTTGCCCCGCAGTGAATTCCGGTTGAGGACTGTTCAGGTCCGTCTCTTCCCAACTTTCCTGAGATGTTTGTGCTAAGGCGACATACTCCCAGGTCTTTCCTTGTGCCGTGTCGAAGGTCACTGAGCGGGACACGGGAAACAGGATAGGAGTGGTGAAGTCTTCGGTGATGTCATGTGTGGTAAAGGTTCGAACGAGCAAGGCGGTGGGACTGCCACGTCCCAAGCGGTCTTGTTCATCAGCCAGGATGCCGGTTCCCACATGAATACCCCACGGCGTGAAGAGGGGATCTAAGGACGTGCCGCTGCCTGGATCATCCATGACCAGTACCCGTCCTCCTTTTTCCAGAAATTGACTTATCCGTTGTTGGTCATCAGAGGATACGGCTTCTGTGGAGGAGGCCACGATGAGGACTGCCGCTTCGTGAGAAGCCGTGTTTTGCCAATCCACTGTCCCGACCTCATAGCCTTGCTTGGTCAGGGCATCGCCGGCACGAGATAATCCTGACGATTCGGTATCGGATAGACTTTTTTCGCCATGGCCCGTGACAAAGGCAATGCGCTTTTTCTTGTCTTGTGTGACGCGGAGCAACGCATTGGTCATGTCGGCTTCAGAAGACCGTTGGAGATAGACCTTTTGGGGACCACTTTCCACAACGACGGTATCGATTCGAGTCACTTGATACTCTTTGGCCTTGTCGGGTTGGCGTTCGGGATCGATGAATGCCAGCGTGATGAGAGGACTTTCCTTCGCATAGGTCGTCAATAGGTCCTGATAGCCGCCATAACCCGGACTCCCTTCATGGGTGAAGACCGTCATTTTCACTTCTCTTGGAAGAGTCCGAAGGACTTGATAGGTCTGTCGGCTTAAAGTGAAATTTTGGGTCTCTGAGAAGTCCCATTCCGGCGCATGTTTGGCTGCGAGGAAATTGAGTAAGGCCACGACGACGCCGGCCAGCAGGATCGAAAACAGGCTGTGTGCGCCGAGTCGGGTAGACCGGGTTCGAGCTAACGCGGTGAGGCTCCGAAAATGGAAGGCAAAATAGCCCAGGAGGCAGAGTGTTCCCAGGGCGAGCAGGATTGAGGAGAAGCTCCCTCCATCAGGATAGACCAAGGGGAGCCCCAGTCCTACCAGGGCTATTATCGTTCCGGCTATTCCGAGAATTGAAGGCACACGCGTTACTTCCATCGGTAGGCGTCGACGGCCTGGTGAGCGGCAAACCACATAAAAGCTATCCCGGAGACGTAATAAAGAATATCTTTGAGGTTGAATAGCCCACGAATCAATCGTTCATAATGCTCGCTAAAAGAGAGATAGGACAGAATGTGTCCAATCGTGGTGTCCCCAACAATGCCTCCAAATGCCCCGAGCATCCAGAGACCTAAGATGCAGCCAAAGCTTAAAAAAGCCGCAATAATTTGATTTTCGGTCAATGCCGAGGCAAACAAACCAATGGATATCAGAAGGGCTCCTTGCAGGAACAGGGCGACATACCCAAGATATATTGGTCGCCAATCAAAGGTTGCATAGGCGGAAAGCGTGATCGGGATGAGGCTGGTTAGTGATAACAGGCCGCTATAGACGATAATCACGCTCATGAATTTTCCAGACACGATTTCATTCACGCCAATGGGAGACGTGAGAAGGAGTTCGAAGGTTCGGAGTTTACGTTCTTCGGCGAACAGACGCATGGTGAGTAATGGGAGAATAATCATGAGGATGAGGTTCATGCTTCGAAAGAGGGGCCTGAACAGCATATCATTGAGATTGAGTTGTGCGTAGGTGTTTTGAATTTGCATCAGGCGGATAGCCTGGTTACTGGCATTGGCGGCCGCGGAATAGGCCAACAGGCCCACGATAGCCAAAAAAATGGCCGCAATGACATAGACCACAGGAGACACAAACGCACTTCGTAATTCTTTGGCAACAATCGTATGAACGGGGGACATAATGAGAGTAATCCGGGTATAGGGCGGTTAGTGTGGCCCACCGGGCGTGCTGATGCCGGGTCCGCTGGGCGTGTTGGTTTGTGTGAGTACCTTAAACGCATCCTCAAGAGTGAGAGGTTGGGTTTTTAATTCCAGAAGGCCCACATTTCTGGAGACGACTAATTGGGTTAATTCCTCCCGGATATCCCGCCCCATCTGCGTGTCCAGAAGATAGGTGTGAGCCGTGGCTCCTTGAGAGACTCGGATGACTCCGGGAATGTGGTGAAGTGCCTCCAACAGGTCCGGATCGGATTGCTTCACGGTTAGACTGAGCGTTTCCGATTCGCAGAGTTTGGCCCCTAACTGTTCCGGGGTGTCCACCGCTACAATTCGGCCACGGTGAATGATAATGACCCGCTGGCAAATAGCGGTTGCCTCGGCCAGTAGATGTGTGCTGAGAATGATGGTGTGGGAGCCCGCCAGGCTTTTAATGAGTTCCCGGATCTCAATAATTTGATTCGGGTCTAGCCCTGTCGTTGGTTCGTCCAAAATCAAAACGGGAGGGTTGTGCAAAAGAGCTTGTGCCAGGCCAACCCGTTGTCGATATCCACGGGATAAATGTCCAATGACTCGTCCCCGAACATCGGCCAGGCCCGTTTGGGTGATGATGGTATCCATCCGTTCGGTCAACTGGTCCTCAGAAAGTCGTTTAATTCGCCCCACAAAGGTCAAATATTCAGTGACGGTCAGTTCCAGATAAAGTGGAGGAGTTTCGGGGAGATACCCGATATGTTTTTTGACCTCCCAAGGTGTTTCCAGGCAATCAAACCCTGCAATGCGGACGGTCCCCAGGGTTGGGGGCATGAACCCTGTCAGAATGCGCATAGTCGTGGTTTTTCCTGCGCCATTTGGCCCGAGAAATGCCACGATTTCCCCCTTGTTGATGGAGAAAGAGACGTCATCCAACGCGGTTGCGTTCCCGTAGCGTTTGGTCACATGTTGAACGTCAATCATACGGATGCCCAGCAAGTTGTGTCGTGAAATGGTGAGAAAAGTGACTTTAAAATGCAATGGCTCGACAGGAGTCCGATCATACCTATGTGAAAAAAAATCCGTCAAGTTCAAACATGAGGGCAGTGCCGACTGAGATTGACTCTTTTAATGAAAGTTGTATGATACCTACACTTTTAGGGATTTTTGAGCTATTCGAGCAAGGGACCTTCTACCCTGCCTTGGGAGAGTGGAGTAACGGCCACCATTGAGGAAGTTGTTTCAGGGAAAATATGCGATCCTTGGTCTGTTGGTTGCTATTCTGAGCGGGTGTAGTTCCTGGCATCATGTGTCCATCTTGAGCCATGGTGTCGAGCCAGTCGAGGAGTCTCCCGATTCCTCTCCTGCTTCGGTGGCAAATGCCCCTGCCGTTTCTGTGCCCGAACCGGAACCCTCTCTTCCAATCGTTTCCCAACCTCAAATATCAGAAATACCGCCGGCAATAAGTGACATCAGTTCGCAAACTGCCAATCATTCGCTTCTTCCCTCGATCTTGGAAGATGTTTTTTTTGATTACGACCAATATTATATACGGAGTGAGGCCGTTCCTATCCTGATGCAGAACGCTGAAGTACTCCTGAATCGGCACGCTACTCGTACTGTCCTGATCGAAGGGCATTGTGATGAGCGAGGAACCGAAGAATATAATCTCATTTTGGGTGAGCGTCGCGCGATGGCGGTGAAGAATTACCTGGTGGATTTAGGGGTGAGCGCTTCCTCAATCCGAGTCCTTAGCTTAGGAAAAAATGAACCGTTTTGTCTTCAACCCACTCATGATTGTTTTCAACAGAATAGACGGGCCCACTTTGTGTTGAAGTAATACGGTTAAATCTTCCCCAATATGTGTTTAGGATTACGTCTTTAGAACTCATATGCATCCGGTCCATCATGGCCGTCCCTCCTGTTAGGTTATTGAAGGGGTCAAAATCGCGGGATATTTTGGGAGAAAATTTGCAAGTCTCTCAGCAATATTTTTGCCCTTTTCCTCAAGATGAGGAGGATGTCTATGCGGTTTTGGTCCCTAATTTTCTGGTTCTTACTGTTGCTTCCCCCTTCGGCTTTCTCGGAGGTTTGGGATTTTTCCTGTACCGAGGCTGTCTCTCTGTTAAGAGCCGCTCAGGAACAGGTCGTCCGGAAGCATGACCAATTGCAAGAAGCTAAATTTAGTCTCCGGCATGCTCCCAAGGAATTTGATGGATGCAGACGGAGCCGTCGTGGATTTCAAGGGGGAGAGATTCATTGTGTGACCCATCAATCTCCCCAAGGGAATCTATTGAGAGATATCCTTGTTGCGCAACGAAGCCTTGATGTCTCTATCCAGGATTTCAAAAAACACCAAAAAGGACTGGTCCTTTCCTGCTCGGAGCCTTCTCCCTAATCCGATATTCTTTTTTCTTCCCTCGCATTGCATCCCGCGCGGTAGTTATCCCCTCTCAGGGCGGTGCTTCATCGATCCTGCTGCCCAGAGTTTGCCCCCGTTAAAATCCAGGAAATGGTTCATCCCCCCACCCCAAGGTGGGTGCCTTTTATCATCGCTTCGCGCACCCCTCTCGTGGAGAGATCATGGTTGGTTTGGTCATCATGCTCGAAGCGAATGATGCCGGCTCTAGGCCAATCCACCTTTTGACAACGAAGAAGAAAAAAAATGGGAAAATTCGTATAATCATCGATCTGTGCCGCGAAATGAAGAGGTGGAGCTTTCCCTATGATCATCATCGATAGGAGGAAGGGACCATTTGGTGCTCAGTCTTAAAAAGATTTTGGCCTCATTTTTTTCTCCTCTCTCTCTGTGCATAGAAATGATGGCTTGCGGGCTTCTCTTTTTGTGTTTTTCCCGAAAGCAATACCTTGGGAAAATCCTGGTTTCCCTGGGATTCATTCTGCTTGTCATCAGCGGTTATGAAGGTGTCTCGGGGCGTATCATACGTACGTTGGAATCACAATATCCCCCCATTAATCTTTCCCAGGTTCTGACTTCTGGGCGTACCGCAAATACCCAAGAATCCGTGAAATGGATTGTTGTCCTGGCCAGCGGCACTACCGGAGATGCCACGTTACCGTATCAGCTTCGAGTGTCTCATCATTCCCGTGTTCGATTAATGGAGGGCATTCGGCTTCATCGTCTGCTACCCGGAAGTAAAATCATTCTGACAGGGGGGACGGGGTTTGAGG
>JBATLR010000455.1:0-1646 GCA_049289415.1 Nitrospirales bacterium | reverse complement strand
GTGGTGCTCACCATGCCGTTGTTAGAAGGCACGGATGGGGTCCGGAAAATGAGTAAGAGCTTTGGAAATTATATCGCCTTGGAAGATCGTCCTGCAGACATGTTCGGTAAGCTGATGTCTATTAGCGATGTCCTGATGCTGCGCTATTACGAACTGTTGACGGTCAGCAATTTGGACGAGGTCAAGCGTCAACATCCGATGGAAGCCAAAATGGCTCTGGCCGAGCAGATTGTTCGACAATATCACGGAAGGGATGCCGTGGAAGAGGCGAAGGCTGATTTTCAACAGCGATTTCAAAAGCGGGATTTTCCCGATGAGCCGGATGCCCGGGTGATACTGACTCCCACGGATTTTAACCACTCGCAAGATTATTCTATGCCTGTCGTTGACCTTCTGATGCGGACGGGCTTAGTGCCCAGTAAATCTGAAGCCAGACGGCTCGTTTCCCAGGGTGGGGTCCAGGTGGACGGAGAAAAGCTTGCGGACCCAAACGGGATGATGACCTTCGAGCCTGACCGATCCTATCCGATGAAAATTGGCAAGCGAAAATTCGCGATCATTGAATTCAAGGAATAGATTCATCCGGATATATTCGGGAGTAAATCGCTTCGACGGCAGAGCCAATACAGCCACTCTCAAATTTTTGTACCTTGACTAAGACTCAGCCCACACCTAGAATGCGAATCCTGATCTCGTGAGCGGGCGTAGCTCAGTGGTAGAGTCCTTGCTTCCCAAGCAAGTTGTCGGGGGTTCAAATCCCCTCGCCCGCTCCAATTCAATCCACCACTTCCCTCATCTTCTTCGGGCTTAGAGTTCTGAACATTTCCGATTTTTGTCACGGAAGGGAATTCAGGAAAATGTGGGACGGGGACTCGGTCCAGGATCAACCCAGGCTGTCATGGGAAATTATCTTCTGTGCTCGAAATAGTCCATCCTGCCTTCCACTCTCATTGTGATAGCCAAGGCTTCCAAGGCCATCTGTCCCGGCTTTTTGTCAATTACCTAAGATAGACTTTGTGTTATTGATGACCCCGACCATTGGCTGCACGCTCAACCACTCGTCACCCTCACAGTAGAACTTCCTGTTCAGGGAAATACCAGCAGTCATTGCAGTTGGATCTGTCGAGGGACTAGGTCCAAAAAGGCGACGCTAGTTCAAATAGGGAATTGTAGGGGTGTGGCTCAAGGGGTTCACTCAATCCTGTATGGATAGGTGGCGCAACGAGAGTAGGTGCGTCAACAAATATCATTCAGGCTTGAGGAGGATTTCCTAATGCAATGGGGGCTTCAGGTCTTACCGGATGTCGTGGTCGTGCGAATATTTGGTTTGCCGGATCATTCTCTTGGAGAAATGTTTGAAAAGTCAGCAGAACGAGCGATGAGTCTGGAGAATCGAAAAGTTCTGGTTGATTTTTCTGATGTGGAATCCATGGGTCCGATGGGGCTGACCTTGTGTGCGTATGGACTCTATCATCTTCGGGAATTAGGTATTCCTGTCGCGCTCATTCAACCCCCGGCCTCGCTCCTTCCTGTTCTTTGCATGCATGGGATGAAAGAGTTTCCGGTAGTCTTTGGCCATGAATATGATGTCAGAACGCTGAATTAATTCGCATTCTCTCCTGCCGTGGGAAGCAATCGCTCATTGC
>JBATLR010000454.1:0-6192 GCA_049289415.1 Nitrospirales bacterium | reverse complement strand
AATCTGAATTATTCAACAGTTCCTGCTTGTATAGCATAGGCGGCTTTTAGTTGGCTGATCCGGCAGTTGGGATTTTCTCGGTTGCGGGCTCGGTCCTTGGTTTTCATGGTGGAGGCACATTCTTAGGATTGGATGCCTCATGACTGTTCGATTATCTCAAATGGTCTGATCAGGGGAAGCCTGGAGTCATACTTGTGGGAATGCTGATGTCTGATTCAGAAAAACGGAACCCCTGCTTTGATGGTGAATAATTCGAGTACATGGGGTCCTGCAAATGAATGCCTTTTTCGTTTAAGCCGGGGGACCATACGGCAACCGTTAACCGGTTTGGGATCATTCCGACAATCCCCTAATCGCTGAGATGCTTTGAGTCGAGAAGGGCTCTAAGGCCTGTCCCACCCGGAACACTTCTTCACCAAGGATGTGGACAGCCATTCCAAACTTTTATGGGGAGAACGACGCCGTTGGGGGATGTAGGTGGCGACGGCTCCGCACGGTAACAGGTGCAGAACTTCTTGATGAATTTCAGCCCAAATAGCTTGATCGTGCATGCACGTTCACATTTTTCCCAGAAGGGGATGTATGGGTTTTGGGGGAAGGTCCCATGACACCAGAAATGGAGCGGACTTAAGGGGCTTCATCCTGTTCAATCATTTCAAAGAGACTGTTCACCGCCTCCTTGATGGATTTGGGATAGACAAACCATTTGATGAGATGGCGTACAAAGGAGACAGGGTAGCCTGGAGTGCCTAGCTTGGGGGCAAAGTCATTCCAAGTCGAAATAGTTGAGGAATTTACTCCAGGCTGACCGAGGAACCACTGTTCCAGGTCTTGGTCCGTACGAGTTTCTATGACGGCATTGCGAAATTGACGAAAAGACAGTCTGAAGTGCCGAAGGAAATAGCCGTCAATTCCCATCGGACTGCCCAAAGACAAACGATACAGAAATGGGAAGTTCCCTTCTTGAGATGCCCGCACTTTATCCGCCATACGGGCGAGCCAACAACAACTCGCTAAGGTCTCTTGTGGGCGACGAAGTTTCATCATGAGTTGAGAGAGTAGACCCGTACCGAATCTTACCTCATTTTTGTCGGGTATGGATATTCTCGCGGACCATGACATTCGGGATTTTCAAGAATTTATGGGAATGCTGAAAAACATGCCAGAGGTTTTTTTTATGGCACTTTCACTCGTAACCATGCTCCTGTTTTCCTAAAATGAGGCGCTTTACTTTTATTCAAAAAAAGCGCATGGTAGAAAGAACCTAAAAAATCGAGGTCGTCATGGGGTAAATCGTTCTTTCTTCACCCTATCTAAATGTGATCCACAAGAAGGCCTTCCGGGGATGTATATGTCCGGAAGGCCTTCTTGTTTTTATGATGCGAAAAACATGAACAATCCGAGGATGAACATGGAATTCTCTGAGTGAAAGGTCGTCGAGGATCGGAAGGAGGTGAGCCCATGCGAAAAGAGTTTTCGGGTTGGATGCTGGTGAAACTGTGGTTGTTCAGCCCCCGTTTGGCGGCTTGGGGGGAAGGAATGGTCGAAGGTCTTATTTTTAGCCTCATAGCCTTGGGAATGTGGAGAGTGGTTTTGGATTGAATGACCTGTGGTGCCCGGTTGTCTTTCAACACAGACGCTCACACGATTTCCCTTGATGAAGGAGGGTGGATTATGCGACGCGTTGATTACATTGTTGGTTCTCGTGACTTTAAGGGGCTGATTGCGGAGCAATTCATGCAAGACGCTGTGTATGCCTATCATCCAGAGGATTCAGCAGAAGCATTGGCGCAGACCATGACCGAGGAGGGTTTTGGGAGTGTGCCGATTGTCGACCATGACCAGCATTTGCTTGGGATTGTCAGTGAGTTCGATCTTCTCCATGCGATTAAGGAGGAGTGGTCTTTAGCAGGAGTTCCGGCGAGGGATTTGATGACTCCTGCTCCGGTGACAGTGAAGCGGGAGACGCCGGCTATGGAGATTATTGATCGACTGGAAGGGAAGCATCTGATCCGAATGCCGGTGGTCGATGAGGATGGAAAACTCCTCGGCGTCGTCGCCAGGCGGGATATCCTTTTGGGGTATCTGAACGCGACGCGACAGACAAAAGTGTTTTAGGAGAGAAGCCTGAGCAGATCCGTTTTGACTTATGAATTTTCGGATTTGGAATGTGTCAGGATGTGGGTCAGCGTCTGGCTCAATTGATCCAGGAGGATGGGCTTGTAGAGGAATGCGCTAATTCCCTGTTCCAACGCATTATCCTTATCAATCGTGTAACTGAATCCCGTACAAAGGATGATTGGCATATGGGAGCGTATTTTGAGGATTTCTCGGGATAACTGGTCTCCTCCAAGGGTGGGCATCGTTTGATCGGTGATGAGACAGTCGAATCGATGGGGATTGATGCGAAACTCTTCAAGGGCCTCCAAGGGATTAGTCCGGACCGTGACGGTATAGCCCAGATGCTCCAGAAATTCTTTCAGGACTTCGGTAATCGATACCTCATCATCCACAATCAGCACATGTCCCTTTCCCGGACAGATGGGGGAGGGTTTTGAATGAAGGGAAGAGTCAGTGGGTATCTGGTACTCGGGGATGGCGATGAGAAAGGTGGTTCCGTCCTTATTGGAAGATTTAACGGAAATGTGTCCTCGGAGATTTTCTACTATGCCATGTACCACCGACAATCCCATTCCGGTTCCTTCTCCGACGGGTTTGGTGGTGAAGAACGGGTCGAAAATTTTTGGAAGAAGATGATCGGGAATCCCAGGACCGGAATCACGGACGACGATCTGTACATATTTTCCGGGATTCAGGGTCGGGGGGTATTTGATGTCGCCTTGTTCAATGATGATGGCTTGAAGATCAATGGTCAAGGTCCCGCCATTGGGGCGAAGGGCATGTTCCGCATTTGAACAGATGTTCATGATAATCCGATGAATTTGAACCGGGTCGGCAAACACCATATTCATGTTGTGATGACTACCAAAATGCAGCTCAATGTTTGAGGGAAAGGTGGCCCGGAGAAGCGCAAGCGATTCTTCGATGACCGGGCCCAGATCGACCGGGCGAGGATGGTGTTCTGTTTGCCGGCTGAAGGTAAGGATTTGCTGGATGAGATCCCGTCCGCGTTTGCCCGCGATTCCGATTTGCTCAAAATATTTGTATGCGGGATCGCCTTTGGGATGTTTCCATGTCCCCATTTCTGCCCATCCGAGAATCGCCATCAGGATATTATTGAAATCGTGCGCGATTCCTCCTGCCAGCGTTCCGATGGATTCCATTTTTTGTGTCTGTCTCACATGTTGTTCCAGACGTTTTTGCTCGGTGAGATCTCTCCATATGGCGGTCACGCCTGAAATCGTTCCGTCCGACTCGACATAGGGATTCAGCCTCACCTCCATGAAGCGCACGTTTTCATCAGGAAAGGTCACATGCTGATGAAAGCAGACGACTCGCCCTTTTCGACAGTCATCTAAATGACTGTTGAGCTGAGATTCATATAGTTCCTTTCCCACAAAATCCCGAATGTGACGACCGGTGATTTCCCGGGCAGGAAGATTGAAGTATTCACAAAATCCATGATTCACGGCTTGCAGGCAATTCTTCTCATCTAAAAAGCAGAGAAAGTCGGAACTGGTTGACACAATTTGTTCATACCGACGGAGCGCTTTGGTTGCGTGATACCGCTGGGTGATATCCCGCGCAACGGCATAGATGGTTTTTTCCTGAAGCTGGGGAGTGGCACGCCATTCCAGCCAGAGGTAATTGCCACGGATATCACGGATGCGGTTCTGGAAATCCACCACATCTTTTTCTTCAGCGAGTTGATGGAATGCTGCCTGGGTGGATATCCGGTCATCCGGATGAGTGAAAAAGATCAATGGTTGGGATAGCAGTTCTTCCTGGGTGTACCCAAGAAGTTTTTCGAAGGCAGGATTGGTTTTTTTGAGATACCCGTCAATGCCGATGCTACACATGAGATCCAGGGAGAGAGAAAAAATGTGATCCCGTTGGATTTCCGCCTTGAATTGGCCGGTGACATCGATCGATACACCTCCCAGTATCGGTGGACGGTCCTGTTGGAGAATAGGAAATTTGCAGGTTAAATACTGATGGAGGCCGTCATTGAGTGGAATGTCCTCGATGATTTCCAGGGATTGACCATGAGAGAGCACCCAGTCATCATCGTATTGGAGCTTTGCCGCCGTGTCGGGAGGCAAGACGTCGTGAACGGTTTTGCCTATCCAGTTTTTGAGATCAATATTGAACACCTGTTCAAATTCCGGATTCAGATATGTCAAACGATACTGTTCGTCTTTCATATAGGCCAAACCCGGAAGATGGGCCATGAATTGTGCAAAGCGTTCCTCGCTGGCCTGAAGGGCTTCTGACATCGTGGTGCGGTCGGTAATATCTTCAGCCAGCCGGGTGATCCGATACGGATGTCCCCCTTGATTGTGATTGATGAGGCCGCGTTCATGGATCCAGCGAGTCGACCCGTCTGCTTTCACGATTCGATATATCTCGTTATATCCTCCGGTGATATTCAACTTTAGATAGGCGTTCCTGATACGGTCCTGATCTTTGGGATGAAGGGCCTCAAGCCAATCCAACGGGTTTCCAGCGAGCTGAAGTGCCGGGCGGTCCCAAATCCTTTCATAGGTCGGGCTGACATACAATAATTTTCTTGGTTCTTGAAAGTCGGTCAGCCAAAAAATCCCCTGATAATGTTCCATGAATTGGTGAAACCGTTCATGGGCTTCTTTGAGTGACAATTCCAGTAACTCGTTTCGGATTTTCAAACGATGATGTTGGATGACTTCAGTCACGAGCGCCGGCAATAAATCCAAGTAGTCGCTTTCGGATGCTTTGACCAAATAGTCATTCACTCCGGCTTTGAAGGCTTCAATGGCAATCTGTTCGGATCCATTGCCTGTTAAGAGAATAAACGGAGACAGGCATTTCATCTGACGCAGTGTGCGAAACAGCGTGAGGCCATCCATGCCTGGGAGCTTGAAGTCGGCGATGATGACGTCAAATTCAGAAGGAGAGTGTTCCAGATGGCGAATGGCTTCCTCCGCACTTTCATATTCAAGAAGGGTGTGAACGTCCTTCTTAAGGGAACGGCGAATCGCGATTCGCTCATGGGAATTGTCTTCGATGAGGAGAGCTGATAATCCGGATTCCTGGAATAAGGACATGGGGTCACCCGTTCGTTTAGGCTGTTAATGGCTTGGCATAGGGTTCCACGCAACTCCAGAACGTCCGTAGGGATTTTAAGAGATTAGCAAAGTTGGCGTACCCGACCGGTTTTTTGAGGAACGCCGTACAACCGTATTCATATCCTTTGTTCCGGTCGGTCTCGAGGGTTGAATTCGTGAGAATGATGACAGGTAAAAACCGGAACTGATCGTTCGCCCGAATCGTTTTGAGCACCTGGTGTCCATCCAGCTTTGGAAGTTTGAGGTCCAGAAGTATGAGGTCAGGGTCAGGAAAGATGTTCGATTCCAGATATTTCCCTTGATGAAACAGGTATTCCAGGCATTCTTCGCCATCCGACACGATGTGCAGATGATTCCCAAAGCCGAATTGTTCCCAGGCACGTTTGGTGGCCAGGACATCGTGGGGATTATCTTCCGCCATTAAAATCGTTAAATTCCTGGTTTCATGCATCATCATAATTTTCTCCAATCGGTACCGTAAATGAAAAAATGCTGCCTTTGCCCAATTCGGACTTCACGCGTATTTCTCCGCCAAGCCTGCTCACCGCATTTTTGACAATGGCCAAGCCGATGCCGGTTCCTTCATATTCCCTGTTCGTATGCAATCGTTCAAAGACCTGGAAAATTTTATCCTGATAGGGTTCAGAGATCCCAATGCCATTGTCCTCGACGGTGAAGGTGATCACGCCGTGAAGTTCCTGCCTCCAATTCATGTTCAGAACTTTTGGGGAGGAGTGGTTGAATTTGACTCCATTGGCAAGGAGGTTCTGAAAAATCTGTTTCAGCAGATGTTCATGGCCAAGGACTGTTGGCCATTCAGCTGGTTGATGAATTTTCACGTCTTTATCGAAATTCAGCAGAAAAAGCGTTTTGGCAATGATCTTCCCGACGTGACAGACCTGAGGAACAGCATCCTTGATATTTAACCGCGAAAGTTCAAGGAGATCAGAGACCAGCTCTTCCGCCT
>JBATLR010000453.1:0-1567 GCA_049289415.1 Nitrospirales bacterium | reverse complement strand
CAACTTTGATTGGACAAGAACTTGGCGATTTAGACATTGGTCACTCGTCTTCCCTGAAATATATAAATGAAAATCTTAATCAATTTGATCAGGTCAATCTTGAAAGCGGATACCTGCCTGCTCTTTTTAGCGGACAAATTATTGGCACGGGTCGCCGAAACTTACCGATCGCTATTTCGTTAAATGGGCGAGTATGGGCTACTACCCAGGCATCCTTATGGGATGGAAAACGGAATTATTTTTCGGTTTTATTTCCCCCCTCAGCGTTTCAGTCAGGCGAGAACAAAGTGAGGGTTTTTCTGATTGGAGATCATGATACAAAATTAACTCCCATACCCTTGGCAATTCAGGGAGCTATGAGTGATGAGCAGACAATGATCCGTTTGCATCACGAAGCCTCGGGGCAATCAAGGCTTGTGTTCTCCGGTGAGCGGGAGATCCTGGTTGATGTGGGTGAAAAACATCTGACTGGGAATCTGGATCGTGTCATTCTTTCAGGGGAGTCATTTGTTATGGAGGGATGGGCTGCTGATCTTGAAAAGAATCAACCGGCTGAAGAAGTTTTTATTTTTGCAGATGGAAAATTAACGGCTAGTGCAGAAGTTGGAATCTCCAGGCAAGATGTCGTGGAGGCTCATCAACAGAAGGCGTTGTTCCACAGTGGGTTCAGGATTAAAGTCCCGGTGAAAGTTCTCAACCCTTATCCAAGTGATATCAAATTCATTGTTGTCTCATTAAGCAACCGAGCATGGGAATTCCCCTTTTCTCCCCAACAAATGCATTTTATTCGCTCCACGCTTGAGAAAGAGAATTTCAGCCAATGACTAGGCCGACAATGGGAATTCCAGTCACTAGTCGTGACAAGACCAAGCTATCGCTTAACCGGAGTAAAATAAGCACAATTGAGTGCATGAGAAACACCTCCAGCTCTTGAACCAGTGCGATGCGCAGCCACGGGCATTCGAGCCCTTATTGGAATTTCAGGGAAACGCCATCCCGCCTGGACGGGTGGAGCATGTAGGAGAAAGGGATTGAGCCTGTTACCGAAACGTATTACATTCGAAGTTATTATTAATGATTATTAAATCAAAAATTACTGTTCAAATTTACATTTAATTTCCCGTCTCTTTGACGAGGGGCATGCGGTGCAATCCTTAAAGTAAATGAAGCAGAACGCAGTCATAGTTATGGGATCCACAATTGTTGCCATTTTTATAATGGAAGCCTTACTGCGTGGGATTGGAATTCCAGCTAAGCTTAACTCAGGTTGGGGATGGGAAGATTCGGCAGGTAGAAAATTATCAAAATATGAGGCTTTGACAACCAATCAATTTGGATATCGAGGGCAAAATATTAACTATGATACCGATGACTATGTGGTGTTGCTTGTGGGTGACAGCCAGGTCGAAGCGTATGCAGGTCGGGCGGAACATATGCCTGAACAGTTTCTTCAGGAATCGCTGGCGAGTCAGTTGCATCAACCAGTAAAAGTGTTTTCCCTTGCCTCTTCAGGGTGGGGTCAGGATCAACAGCTACTCGCCATACAAGAGTATTTCAACTTGTATAG
>JBATLR010000452.1:0-9038 GCA_049289415.1 Nitrospirales bacterium | reverse complement strand
CCTCTGAGTAGATCGGGAGGATCGGTTTTATAGCGCCGGTCGATAGTTTGAGTCACGCAGAATTGTAGCTGCCTGAGTTGCATTTCATTGAGAGACTCTGGGTTTTCTGCAAATTCATGCGCTAATTTTTGGCACTTCGGCTCCATGTTTTCACCACCCTGGGCCAGAGCAAATACAGGGAAAAGAATGAGTCCGAAGAATGTAAAAAGTATTCCTGATTTCATACGTCCTCCTATTTATAAAAGAATTCTTTTCTCCCGCAGTTCTCATGGTCTCTGAGTTTAAACATATCAAACAACGGGTTGATGAAGGAGTACTCTTAGGAGACCCGAAAAAAACGAAAGAGATAAGAAGGATGGTGCCGAAGGCGGGATTTGAACCCGCACACCCCGGAGGGCGCTAGACCCTGAATCTAGTGCGTCTGCCAGTTCCGCCACTTCGGCACGTGAATGCGATTATCATCTTTTATAGAAATGCGGTCAAGTTGTCGTTATTCCGTTGTTGAGGTTCTCTTGCATGAATCCCCCTCAAGACATTTTTTCTGCATGAGACATCGGTGAGACAAGCATAGGGAACTTTTTGTAAAGTTATCCCACGCTGGTAGGTTGAGGAGAAGGACCCAGAAGGGTTTCCAGAAAGGCTTGTGGCCAGCGGCCAGGAGAAGCTGTCGTCCCCGGTACTCCAGGGAGCAGATCGGAGGTGTCACCACTGAGAATGATTCGCTCACGAATGGTACCGGTGGCACCAAGTAAAAGAGGTGCAGGGATGCGTGGGGCATCATCAATAACCAGTAAATCAAACGGAACTTTTCGGAAGAGCGGGTCGGTAAGGATGCGGCCCGGGGTGCAGGTTATGATACGTTTGTTTTGTGCGAAGGCTTGGCGGTTGGTGCCCTCTCCAGCGGCCAGCATTTCCCGAATTTTTTTTGTGCCGCCCAATCGTTTGATTTCTTCTTTTAATTCATCGTATTCCGGTCGCAGGTTTTTGGGAACGGTCGCCTCGGGGATCAACTCTTTAATTCGCTTTTGTGCTACTTCGACTTCTTTCATGAGTCCAAGGATTTTGCCTTGGTAAATTTCACGGTATTCGGCCAGGGTCTCGATGTTCTTGCCCGCCACCTGCATACTCATCCGTGTCCAAATGGGAAGGGCCTCATAATCCCGGAGCGTTTTATCGATATTTTTGACTTTACCTTGCCAGTCACTGAGCTGTGTGAGTAATCGCCATTCCAACAATTTTACTTCGTTCAGATCTTTTTGCTTGTCGCGTTTGTAGGCCAGAATTGGAGTCAGTTCCCTGAACCGGTCATATTTTTTTCGTAATGAGACTTTTTTGGCGTTGGCCTTGGCAAAAAAATGAGACATCTGTGCTTCAAAGCCAAATTCCTGGAGAAGCATCCCTCCCGCATCTTTTACTAAAGGTAGTTCATACCGGCAGAGCAAACTTCGATAGGGCAAGGCCGCCATTTTTAAGGCGTGGGCGACCGCACCAGTTAATTCATCAACCGTGTGATGATCTGGAGCCACCAAGAGAATTCGTTTATTTTTCCGAACCTGATCGACGATTAATGTCGTCAGCTTTGTCCAGCGGTTATGCCGCGTGTCTCCCCAGATAGTCGTCAGCACTGTGGTCGGGATACTGTCTCTTGCTGCCGTTTGATTGGAGAGCGGTTCAGGGTCCAGCCAGGGTACTAATCGTTCGGCAGGTCCAAGTGTAAAGGAATCAGGTTTGCTGGCCATGTCGGACAACCGTGTAGCCCCGGTTTCGAGGAAGCCCGATGTGTCGGGAATGAGGGTGCACCGATTGAGGGTTTGGCCGACGTGATCGAATGTTTGGAGTATGAGCGATCCATTTTGCCATCCCAGGAGATAGCCTTCGGTCGGTTCCATATCGTTGCCCGGTAATAATGTCACAGGGATGTCGGGTAGGAACATACTTCCCGGTGGAACATCACAACTATAGAGGTGAAGGGAGCCGACCGTGCGGAGGTGTCGGGCTTGGGCAATCTCCAAAGGAGCGTCTAATCCACGGCTCATGGCGACTTCCCGCTCGCTGTTGAGATGGGTTGCGGCTAAAGTGAGAAGATCGTAGAGTTTCATGGAAATTATCGATTCAGTGCTGACAGTTCCAGGAGTTCCTTGATACAGAGGGCAAGACATCCCAATCCTCCGGTAATTGGAGTTCGATCAGCCTCACACCCTCGATTGTGTGCACATTCAAACAGGGCGGGTAGCTTGGGATCAAGAGGGAGAGGCTCAAGTAAATAGAGTATGAGCGCCCCGGAGGTATCGGTCGAGAGGACGGCGACCCGTTGTCGGTGATCATCCTCAAAAATTACGGCTTGTGGGTTCGGAGCGACAAAAGGGCGGGCGACAGAGAGTCCGGTGAGCGGAATGGTTTGGACAATGAGTGAGTCAGGTGGGGTGAGTGGGCGATTGGAAAAGCGAAGGTTGAGGTCCGAGAAGGGTTGGGGTGCGAGGCCTTCTTCGTCCCTCAGCCCTTCCTCGGCAATGGTTAATTGAGGAAAGGCTAAAAGGCTAAGGGCAAATAAAGTGAGAAGGAAAAGGTTGAAAAGTGAGTTGGTTTGAAGCTGACGGGGTGCGAGGTAGTTCATAATCTCACTATTCCGACACGGGGAGAATGGTAAATGAAAAAGCCATCTAATTGTTTACTTTGGCTGTGATGTGTGGATGGTCTCTAGGTTTGAGCCTTTGCAATCAGGTTAATGCTTAAGTGTTAATGTGTAATGAGTATGGGGGAGCATAGCATATTTTTTAAAGGGTTGTTTCGAAATTCTCTATGGAATTGTCCGGTTATCAAAAGCATTTCTCTAGGTTGACCACCGATTATGAAGAAGAAGCACATTCTATGATATATTCAGCAATTACATTGACTTTTTCTATACCCAGTCTTAAGATGTTTCCCTTATTCGCTAGGCTAAGGAGACGTGTTTTATGAAGGTTATTTTGCAGGAAAATGTAGAAGGTTTAGGGTATTTGGGAGATGTGTTGACGGTGGCGAAAGGGTATGCACGGAACTATTTACTCCCGAGGAAAAAAGCGGTCGTCGCTGAAGAGCGACAGGTTAAACTGTTGCAGCATATCAAGCGGCAGATCGACCAAAAGGCCAAAAAAGAATTGGAGTCTTTAGGCGAGTCGGGGAAGAATCTGTCAAAAATCTCCCTGACGTTTGAAGTGCAGACCGGAAAGGACGACAAGCTGTTCGGGTCTGTGACATCCAAAGATGTAGCCGAACGATTGGCTGCTCAAGGCGTGGAGGTGGACCGAAGGAAAATTCACTTGCCACAGCCTCTCAAGGAGTTGGGGACCTTTTCGGTTGCCATCAAGCTTCATCGGGATGTGGTTCCCAAGATTAATGTGACCCTTGTGAAAAAAGCGGCAGAAGAGGCTACTCCTGAAGGGGAAGTAGATAAAGATCAGGCCGATGAAGCGGTCGCCGAGTAAACGATGAGACATTCCGTCGGTACACTCAAAGCGATCCGTGACACTGATTATGAGGTGTATGCGGCTATCCGGGCTGAAGAAAAAAGACAACGGGAAAACTTAGTTCTTATCGCGTCAGAAAATTACGCCAGTCCCGCGGTCCTGGGTGCCCAAGGCTGTTTGATGACCAACAAATACGCGGAGGGTTATTCCGGCCGGCGATATTACGGCGGATGCCAACATGTGGATACGGTCGAAGATTTAGCCATTGCGAGAGCCAAGGAAATTTTTGGTTGTGAGCATGTGAATGTCCAGCCCCACTCTGGTTCCCAAGCCAATATGGCGGCGTATCTTTCGGTCCTAAAAACAGGAGACACCATCTTAGGGATGGATCTGGCCCATGGTGGGCATCTTACCCACGGCAGCCGTGTAAGTTTTTCAGGAAAACTGTTTCAGGCGTTTTCCTATGGAGTAGATCGGGAAACTGAGGAGATCAATTATGATGTGGTAGAGCGGCAGGCTCAGGAAGTCCGCCCTCGTATGATTGTTGTCGGTGCCAGCGCGTATTCCAAAATTATTGACTTCCCTCGTTTTCAGGCGATAGCGAAATCGGTTGGTGCCTATCTTCTTGTTGATATTGCCCACATTGCGGGTTTGATTGCGGTCGGCTTGCATCCAAGTCCGGTTCCCTATGCTGACTTTGTCACCACCACGACCCATAAAACGTTGCGTGGCCCACGCTCCGGCATGATTATGTGCAAAGAAGAACATGCCAAAGCCGTTGACAAAATGGTGTTCCCTGGAACGCAAGGTGGGCCGCTCATGCATGTCATTGCAGCCAAAGCGGTGGCTTTTAAAGAAGCCCTGTCTCCTGGGTTTAAAACCTATCAACAACAAGTGCTGGCGAACGCCAAGGAGTTGGCTGAGGGCTTTTTGAAGCGGGGATATCGGGTGGTGTCTGGTGGGACCGAGAATCATTTGTTCCTCTTGAATCTGACACCCAAAGGCGTGACAGGAAAAGAAGCCGAAGCCGCCCTAAATGCCTCCGGCATTGTGGTCAATAAAAATGCGGTACCGTTTGATGAAAAACCACCGGCTGTCGCAAGCGGTATTCGTATTGGCACGCCGACGGTGTCAACTCGTGGCATGCAGAAACCCGAGATGGAGCAGATTCTCTCCTGGATGGATGAGGTCATCCAACATTCTCAGGAAGCGTCCCTTCATAAACGGATTCTGCGGGATGTCAAAGACCTGTGCTCACGATTTCCGATCTTTCATCCATACTAACCTTCCTCCACCGCCTTCCATCCTTAAGGTAAGGGCCGCTCTTTCGTGAAATGTCCTTTTTGCGACCAATTAGAAGATAAGGTCATTGATTCGCGGACCGCACGTGAAGGGGAAGTGATCAGGCGCCGTCGCGAATGTTTAGGCTGTAAGCGGCGGTTCACCACCTACGAACGAATCGAAGAAAATTTGCCGATGGTGGTCAAAAAAGACAATCGGCGAGAGCCGTTTGATCGGGCCAAAATTTTGGCAGGACTCAAAAAGGCCTGCGAAAAACGGCCGGTCAGTATTGGAGCGTTAGGTGCGGCGGTTGATCGGATTGAAAAACGTATTCAGGACCTTGGAGAAACAGAAGTTCCAAGCCGAACCGTTGGAGAGGAAGTCATGCGGGCCTTAAAAGAATTGGATCCCGTCGCGTATGTTCGATTTGCCTCGGTGTATCGTGAATTTAAAGACATTGACCAGTTTATGGATACCATACGGGCCTTAACACAAGACACCAGGATGTCCTGAGTCATGCTCATTTGTCTGTGGCGGATAGCGAGTCCCCCCGTTTTGTCCGCATCATAACGTGACAAGGGTAGGGATCTTCTCTTAGAAAAGATCTTCAACCTATTCCGATCATGAAAGTGGGTGTCTATGCCATCCCCCAAACCCTCCCCTCGTTCCCCACGGATCACTAAACGTAGTCCCCGGCGATCAAAAGCCAAAGTGACCTCCAGCCGGGTGGCGATTATCGGTGGGGGGCATGGTGGGACCGCACTTATGGAAATTTTTGCGGAAGATCCCTTGGTGACCGTGGTAGGGTTGAGTGAAATTCGTCCGCACACCATGGGCGTCCGTCTCGCTAAAAAAATCGGGATTCCTGTCCTTCGCCGTTATCAAGATTTGCTCAAGATCAAAGATGTGGATCTGGTGATTGACGTGACGGGCGATCCCGATGTGGAGAAGACCCTGCTTGAGTCGCATGCCCCACACTTGGCGTTGGTGGGGGGCGCGAGCGCCAAGTTTATGTGGCAATTGATTGAAGCCCGAATACGGGCCTCTGCCGAAATCGAAAATACCCTCACCAGGTATCAATCGCTGTTTCGTTTGTATGTCAAAGAGGAAGCCGAAGGGGCGGTGGATGAGGAGCGGACGCGCATTGCCTGTGAGATCCATGATGGTCTGGTGCAAACTCTGGTGGGAGTGAGCCTGAAGATGGAGCGTGTCCGTGAATTGGTGGCAGAGGATCCCCCCAAGTGTTTGACGATGCTCAATCAAACGACCGTGCAATTGAAACATGCCATTCAGGAGGCCCGGGAGGTGGTCTATAACCTTCGCCCGGGGCAATATGACCATTTAGCCTTTATTCCCGCGTTGTCAAATTATCTGAAGGCCTATGAAAGGGAGCACCGGATACGGACTGAATTTGAAGGGAGTGGGGATGAATCCCAACTTGATCCTAAAGCGAAAGTCTTTGTTTTTCGCATGGTCCAGGAAGCCTTAAGCAATGTGGCCAAACATGCCGGAGCTACCAAGGTGATTGTAAAAGTCGCGCTCAAGAAAGATGTCTTGAAAGCGATCGTTTCTGATAATGGCCAGGGCTTTGACGTCAAGGCAGAAGGGCAGAATCCTGAAAAATGGGATCATTTTGGAGTAAGAAGTATGACGGAACGGGCGAGAATGTTAGGCGGAAACGTGCAGTGGGTGTCGAAACCCGGCACCGGCACGAAGGTTGAAATTTTCATTCCTCTGGTATTAAAGGAAAAGGTGCCTTATGCCCAAAACGACTAAAGTCCTCATTGTTGATGATCATCGTGTGGTGCGTGAAGGGTTATGTGCGATTCTGGAAACCAAGGACGATATCCAGGTCGTGGGCGAAGCGAAAGATGGAGGAGAGGCCGTCGAACAAACCCGACTGCTTATGCCGGATGTGATTCTCATGGATGTCAGTATGCCGGGCATGACGGGGGTGGAAGCCACGCGAATTATTAAACGGGAATTTCCTCACATCGGGGTGGTGGCCCTTACGATGTATGAAGAACAGCAATACATTTTTGATCTGGTGCGAGCCGGAGCCACCGGGTATTTACTCAAAGATAGTGATTCGGCGCAAATTGTGGCTGCTATTCGGACTATTGCCCGTGGCGAGTCTCTTATTCATCCATCGGTTGCCAGTAAGATTCTGGTCGAGTTTTCTTTGTTGTCCGAAGGCAAAGGCAAAAAGCGCGGGATTTTGGAGCACGATCTCACCGACCGTGAAATCACCGTGTTGCAATTAGTAGCGGATGGAAAAACAAATAAGGAAATTGCGAACGTCCTGGATCTCAGTGAAAAGACGGTCAAAAATCACGTCCGCAATATCTTCCATAAGCTTCATGTGTTTGATCGAACCCAAGCGGCCATCCTGGCCATTCGTAAAGGCATTATCGAACTCGAACCTCGCAAGATGTAAGCCGCAGCGCGCGTCCATCCTGTTGTCTTCTTTTACGTTGTCCTCTCGTGGCGCGTGAATCGAGGTTTCTTCGTTTTACCTTGCCCGCCTATTTTCGTCAGTGCTAACATGACAACATTGGGAAGTTTATCAAGGAGGAGTGAATGCAATGGCGAATGTGACCTTGTTGGTGTCCAAATCCTGTTCGGCCTGTCCTAATGCGAAAACGCTCTGGAAGGGCATGCGGGTCAAATATAGTTTTAGTTACCGGGAGATTGATATTACATCGGAGGCCGGTCAAGAACTCGCGGAGCGACATTCTATTCGTGCCGTGCCCGCAACCCTGATCAATGGCCGGTTGACTTTTATCGGGGTTCCACCGCGGGAGAGTGCGGAGAAAGCGCTGCAAGCGAAGGCGAAGCCAAAACCTAAAAAAGAGGAAACTGAGGAATAATCTCAGGACTTCATCTCTACGATAACTCCTCATAGACAATTTCTGAGGAGATAACGCCCGCGAGGGTTAGACGAGGTTTTCACATGCACAATGAAGATGAAGACGAAATAGAATTAGATATTGAGTTGCCCGTTCTTCCCAGGGTTCCTTCCGGACCTCCGCCGGAATGTTCCTTCTGTGGTGATCCCATGTCCCTGATTGATGGGGATTGGAGTTGCCCTGATTGTAATGGCGAGCTCATAGGACCAGAAACCGGGTAGAAATCGGCAGGATCGGTCTTATGTAGCCTGCCTCCGATCGAACGCAAAAGTCCGGATGTTTACCCTTGTCAGCGGCCCATTCTCTCCTCACCTCGAATCAGCTCTTGTCGAAACGGTCCAGCAGATCAAGTCTGCAGATTCCCGCGCACCTCTGGCCATTCTTGTGCCTTCTGAATCCTTGCGAAAGAGGCTCCAGTGGCTATTGTGCGCTGAGCATTCCTGTGCGCTCTTCGATCTCCATGTTCTGACGTTCCATCAGTTCGCTCTGCATCTTCATGCCGAGCAAGCGGCATTGGATTCCCTGGAAGCAGGGGTATCTCCGTTTGAACTCGTCGGGGACTTTTTCTATGAATACCTTCTAGCCGTACTTTTGGAAAAGAGTGGGCAAACCGTCGGACCCTTTGCAGATCTTCAAGGTTCATCAGGTCTCAGGAAGGCCGTGTGGCGGAGCCTTCGGGATTTACTGGAAGCGCAAGTTGAACCACGCCTGGCTCTCCGTGCGGTGGAAGAGGGGCTGTTCGATGAGATTGCGGTCACTCGCCTAGCGGGCTTACTGAACCTTCAGGAGGCCATCGGGAATTTGAGCCGACAATTAGGGGTGGGATTGCCGGAAGATTTGGCCAATTCGGTGATTCCCTGGGTTGGGGCGTCACCGTTTGTTGCCAGACTCTCGACGGTCATTTATTACGGTTTTTACGACATCACGCAAGTTCAGCTTTCGCTGTTAGAAGAAGTGGCTCGTACGAATTCCGTGAAGGTGTTCTTTCCCCTTAACGATCAACCTGCCTATCAATTTGCCCAACGATTTCTCGATCGACATTTATTAAAAGCCGGAGTGGTGTACCAACCTCTTCAGGTTAGGCACGAACTGTTGGAATTAGCGAATCGGACGGAATCATCCCCGCCCGTGCAGGTGGTAAATGTGATTGGGGGCCAAGGGGAGTTGGTTTTTACCTGCAAAGCCATTCTGCATGCGGTGGAAACGACAGGGCATACGTTTCAGGAAATTGGGGTGGTGGCCAGGACACTCGAGCCATATGGGCTATTTCTGCGGCGGGTGTTTGAGGAGCATCGAATTCCCTTCTGCACCACAGCGACCTTGCCTCTGTTGGAAGAACCGGTCGCCAAGCTTTGGTGGCAGCTTGCCGGCTTGAGGGAAGAGCGGTACCCCTGGCAGGCAC
>JBATLR010000451.1:0-2603 GCA_049289415.1 Nitrospirales bacterium | reverse complement strand
CCTTTAGAGTGGGCGGCGGGATTCTCATCTTACTCATGGCCGTTTCCATGCTCCACGCTCAATTAAGCCCGACCGTACAAACCAAGGAGGAAGCCGAAGAGTCCGACAGAAAGCAGGACATTGCCATTGTGCCTTTGTCGACCCCATTATTGGCGGGACCCGGTGGGATGAGCGCCGTGGTGCTTGAGGCCCATAAAGGTTCCGGCATGGGACACTATGGCATGATTAGCCTGGCGATCATTCTGGTAGGTGCATGCGTGTGGACGGCTTTACACCTGGCCCCATGGATCTCACAACACTTAGGCAAGACCGGCATTAATATCTTTACACGTATCATGGGACTCATCCTGGCCGCCATCGCCGTAGAATTTATTGCTAACGGATTGAAGGGGTTGTTCCCGGCTTTGGCGGGATGAGACACAAAGAGTTTGGTGCGTCGGCATGCATTCGCATTGGGCCAAGGCCGAATCCTATTTCCGCAGCTCTATCCCGCTCAACGCAATAGGAAATTGCATGTGGATCGCTCTCAATCCACTGCCTATTTTAAAGTCGTTTTGCCTTTCCGGACCCTTTTGTGAATTACCAGAAATTCCCCATGATTCGGTAGGGATTGCCCCATAAGATTCATGTGTGGGGTTAGGACGCTCTTCCGGGATAGGAGGAAGGAACAAGCGAATGAGAGGTCGAACCTGAAAAAATTCTGACTGGAAAAACGGGCGGAAACATTATCTTGAAGAAGTCCAGAGAACGGGATGTCGACCATTTGCGCTCGGCCATACCATTCCCCCTGAAGGATGGATCTCTCCACACACTGAGGGCGTGGGCAAACACCCTAACGTGGATACCACAAAAATCCCCAATATGATCAAGGCCCATCTTGAACCACGCATCATTTCCCCTGCAAGAAAGAAGACATTCCAATTCTGTATCACGAGACAGACTCTTCATCAGTCCAACAACATCCAAAATGAGGTCACACACGAAAAAGGCAACCGGTGAACGGGACTGAACCAATGCCTACCCGATGAACGCCGGGCTCTGGTTGTTCCACGCATAGAGCTTTGGTCCATGGATTTTCTTCAGCCATGGCAGCCGGAGATGGGTCTTGCTACCTACCGTCCTTGCCGACCCATACCGCATCCTTTTCCCATTGAGGGAGATTGACCTTTCCCGGTTGGACTGTGGGAATGAATCCATTTGGTCTTTCGCGCCAGATTCCTTTCGTGTTTTTTACGCTGCTCGTTTTCTCGATCCCGTTTGTTCCGTTGAGTGGTGTCCTTTTCCCGTTGTTGAAGGACAGCCGGAGCCTGAAGTTGGTCATGTCTTTGATCTTGAGACCAACTACGACCTGCAAAGCCCATCGATTGGTACGACTAACGAGATGAAGATGAAACCACAGAACCTGTTCGTGCATGTCATACAAACACCTTCTCCTGAGAAACAGTATAGGCGACATGATTGTGAGCCGGCAGCAATCTATTGACACGAACAGGGGAAAATATTTCAGAAAACCGCGCCGTCATTCAGAACAAAATGAAAAGATGTGCGAGCGGGAATTCCTGGCATTCAGCTGATGAACAGAACTCTTGAGTGAATTAATACATACGCCCGCCGGATGATACCCACGTGCACCTTCCCAACGGGAAATTGAGAGTTCATGGAATCGGTGCCACCAAGGATCATGCTCTCCCGAACTCCTTAAGGAACCTCTCTTATATGATGACGTCTTTTTTCTCACTATGCCCTTGAACTTACCGGCTGAGGGGGACTTTTGAGGTGTATTGGATGGTTGAACGAATGGCTTTTTCGCCATCACGTCACCTCTATGTGAGAAATGGCATCGGTGGGAGCCAAGGCCCTTTGTAAAATTTCGGAAGGAAATGCAGGTTTTTTTCCGAGAGTTTGGAGTGTCTGGGCAATGCGTTCGGGTTGTCCCCAATCACTCCATAGCACTTCTTCGAATTCCATCACTCCCAGATGCTCAGGAATCCGTTGAAGCAATTCACGAGAAAAGTCCAGGACAGGCATGTCTCGATAGATCTCGTGCAGCGTCCCATTTTCGTGCACAGTGCCAATCGTGGGAACTAACTGTTCAAACCGCTCCATCATAACCGGCAGGTTTTGCCAACCAAGCTTCCAGAGGGTGGTCACGTTTGCCACAATCACCAACGTATTCCAAAGCGCGCCACTTGCCATGACCTGTTTCCCTTCACGGAGGTCCGGTTTTTCAAGAAAGGAACCGACGTGACGAATACATGACCCGTTGCTCCAACCCAGGACTTCGCCCAGGTTGATCCACCCATAGTCCAATTCGGGATGGGAAGGAGACACGCCAAACAGGATCAAACGATCCTGGAGAAAGTGACTTGCGCGAATCCCTCGCCTGACCGTCTCGAGAAAACGAGCTTCCGGAAAGACAAAATGATCGGATGGGAAAATGACGACCGTGGCATCAGCATCCCATGCTCGAACAAAGGTCAGCGGAAGGAACACTCCTGCGGCGGTTCCACAATTATGTGGCTGAACAATAACGTGTCCAGACTTATCTCTCTCCATGGCTTTATTCAAAAACTCCCGATGGTTCCGACCGATCACCGTAACTT
>JBATLR010000450.1:0-5875 GCA_049289415.1 Nitrospirales bacterium | reverse complement strand
GTTCTGGCCTGGTCTTAAACATACAAGACCTTCTGCCGATGGACACCAGCCATTTCTATTCCTATCACGGATCGTTGACCACACCACCCTGTTCTGAAGGAGTTCAGTGGATTATTCTGAAAGAGCACATTGAGGTCTCTGAACGACAAGTCCAGCGGTTTGTTCGCACAATCGGTTCCAACGCCCGCCCGATTCAGCTTCCTTCCGGACGCCGGATTGAAGCCCGTTGAACGCAGGGTACACGGCAAAAACTGTAGGCATGAGGACGGATGTTGTGTCGACTTGGACCACATATCCAAAATCATATGCTCCAGATTCCCTCGCCTTTTCTCCGACCAATCCTGATTGGTCCCTTCCCCATCTTTGGCCTCATGCTTGTGGTCGACCCATGGACCAGCGTCCATGGGGATATGATTTCAGCCTTGGACTCTTTAACGCTATCCTCTCTTATTTGATATGCATGCGGTTCCTTCTTACCTACTCCGACGCTTTTCGGGAATGACCGGAGAATCGGCGTACGACCGGAGTGGCACTCGTAGTCTTCTTTGGGGTAAAATTCTCCCAGTTGTCTTGGAAGGCTTCATTGGTTTTGTCATGCCGGGCAGCCACTTCACCGTCGCACAATACGTCCCTCACACTCTTGGAGGCTCGAGACCAAAGAGGTGTGAGCGTCTACTCATTTTCAAGGACAACACAGGCTGATGAGGAATTGGAGTCGAGGGGTATTTTTAGGCCATCTCACCTCACTGGAACGGCTTAATGCCCTCACCGACGGTGTGTACGCAATCGTGATCACCCTTCTGGTGCTGGATCTGAAGGTGCCTGAAACTCCGGGACTGACCACAGGGCAGCTTCTTATCGACCTGCAGGAGCAGATCCCAAATTTTGCTGCCTGGATACTCAGTTTTTACATGGCGGCATTTCTTTGGATGAGGAATTTTTGGATTCTTAAGCATCTCCAGAAATGCGATGAAAAGACATTCTGGTTGAACTTTGTTCATCTGATGTTTGTATCGCTCATCCCCTACGCGGCCTCATTGCTCGGACATTACGAAGAAGATACTATTGCGGTCGTAATTTTCTCCTCAACTCTTGGTCTGGCCAGTTTTTCCTTACTGATCCTCCACCAGTATGTGGCCGCCAAACGCGAATGGCATCTGGATGGTGCTCCCAGGCTCTGGACGAATCCGAACTTATGGGCCATGTACCCCGCACCACTTTTCGCCATAGGTTCTATTCTCATCTCTTTCAACAACGTCAATGGCGCAATTGCCTTCTGGTTCCTCGCCCCGCTCTGGACACGTTTTTTCTGGCAGAAGTAATTGGACCCAGAGGCAAGAACGTGCATCCACTCAGAGCATGAATGATGAATTCCGATCGACGAGGACAGATGTTCTTGGGCCGACTCTGGTTGACGTTCACCTTATGCTGCGCGGTCGGGATTTTTGCCTGTGCCTCGCAAGACCTCCTATTGACAGGATCCTGGGGAAGCACTGAAATTACCCATCCTTCTCCTTTTTTTTCCGGGGCACTGGCCTCCAACACAGGCAGGAATGTCAGTTTGGTCCTTGACCAGTATGGGACATTCACATGGCTCGAACCTGAAGGAGCTTGCCATTCGGGAAGTTATCTCATTCAAGGCCACACTCTCCTTTTGACCCCATCATCAGGAGCGGAACGTATTCGCCTTGACTATACCTTCCGTGGGAATGAACTCCGACTGAAAAGCCCTGATGGTTTTATGTTCGGGTTTCGAAAAACGCCGTACCAGGTTGATGCGGGAACCAAGCCCTGCAATCGATAGAAAGGAGATGCAGTGGGAGCCGAAGAGGAGGAGTTGACAAAAAAAATTCGTCAGCTGGTCAAAGAGAAATTTGAGGGTGACTTTCGTAAAGGCTTCGACCATTACGATTCCATCGATGGCCAGGATTCAAAAATCGGTTCATCCGCCTTGGAGCAACTCCTCGCCGATGCCAAGATAGGAAATTTCCTGACCCGAACACTATGGGTGGAAGGCGTCTTAAAGGCACTCGACAAGGATCAGGACGGCGCCATTTCCTGGAATGAATTCGCGTCGATTCTGGAGGATTGCCCGCAAACCCAGGGAAAACCGGCCAAGGAACCGGGAGATGACTTGGCCCCTGACAAATAGGTTTGCCGATTGAAAATGAGAAGGCTTCCGAACCACGTTTCCAAGAGTTTAACCCTAATGGGAGTGTTGAATCATAATAATTTCCAAGAGCATATTGACCCACAGGCAGGTTGCATATCAAAGACCTCGGGGCGGTTCAAAAAAGCATGTCCTAAGCCTTTCGAAGGGTTCGTCCAGCAAGGCCGCAGTCATTTTTGCGCGCAGAGGGTACTTTCAGTACGTGAGCACGGGAAAATGACGAGAACGCCGCTGGCGGCTTTTTTCAACAGCCCCCTTATCGAAGAGGACTTCTAATCAAACCAGCCCCGCACATAGAAAAATATTCCCAATCCCCCGCCAAGCACGGCCATGAGACCGAGAAGGATAAAGTACCCGTAGGGTATCTGAAGTTCCGGCATATTGGGGAAGTTCATACCGTAAATACCGGCAATAAGCGTGAGTGGCATAAAAATGGCCGAAATCACCGTCAGGACGCGAAGACGGTTGTTGGTGGTATTCTGCAGGGACAGATTGTAGTATTGAGATAATCCCTGTAGCCGCCCCTCCAGACGGTCCAGCCAACGCTGCATTTGCTTTAATTCGTTCATGGCTTCTTTAAAATACAATCGGACTTCATTCAAATCCAATAGCGGAGATTTCAACGTGAGTAAGCTTCCCATAAGAATAAGACGATCTTCGGTCGTGGATTGGAGACGGCTCACCTGATTGGTCAGATTTTGAATATCATTGAGGACCTCGGTGTTGAGGCACTGATCAAAGTTATTTGACAATTCCGCAATCAGTTGGCGAGTTTGCTGATACAATTCGATATCACGATTAATGCCCAATAACAGGACATGGAGAAGAAGGTCAGTAACGCTGGTGGTTCCGGTTCCTCCGAACCGATCGATTCTCGCGAGAATTTGTTCCGGGGGCAAGTGCAATCCATTGTGAAGAACAATGAGGGTTTCACTCACACAGATGACCGTGATATAGGGATCCTTAAAATCATGAATGGCCTGGCGTGGGAATCGAAAAAACAAGGCGTGCGAGAAGGTTTCAACAGAGACACCCCTGTCTTGGGATTCGATCCTGTCCAGCAAAGCGTCATCCAGGTTCAAGGGGACAAGGACCTCACGCAGTTCTTTGGTCACGTCTGGATAATCAATATCCAAAAAACGGACGATCCCATCCACAAGCCATGTTCCTATCGGTCTTTCCTCGGTGGGTTGCAGAAGACCCTTCTCTTGTAGTCTGAAGCAACGTATCTCCATTGGGTTGACCTCCCTAGGCTGATTGTACTTAGCAAAAATCTTGGAAGCCCAAGATCACGATAAGGTTAAGGCCATTCAGGGCAGGATGGAATAAAGGGGGAGGGAGTCTTTGTTTGACCAAACTGCCTATGACCTGGAGTAGTGCGGCAGTGAAATTTAAAGAAAAACCGGTTAGGTCGGTCTTTTCCTTGGAGGAAGCCTATAAAAAACTCCCGACCCCTTTTAGCCAAAATGGAAATGCAATCTGACCGAATCAGGCCTACCCCAAAAAGGCTACAAGGACAAAGGGGGCGAGAATCAATCCCAATGCCCACTTCAGACAAAGGTTTTCCTCTTCGAGTTCGACAAGGCGTTCCGATAAGTGACCGGTCGCCGGATGCATTTCAATTCTTACTGGAGGTACTGCTGCAGGAACGGCTTGGGAGCTCTTGAATTTTCCTTGAGGACCGTCATCCTGTGAAACCAGATGAAGGAATTTCACCTCTTTTTTGTCATGTTGCACGCGACCTGGCACAGAATGCTGACTGGCGGTGTTGTCTGCAATTTCCTGTTTTTGCGCTTCCTGAAGCGCTAATTGGTCCGGACGTTCGTGTTGATCTGATATCGCAGCCCCCAATGGATTCAAAATGACCTCATCCAGTGGATTTGTTCCAATTGTACGTCGTTTCGTCATACGCGACCTCTCCTGTAAAAAAGAGTACCTTGAATTCTACCCAATCAGTCACACCCGTTCCTGCTTGATCACCTCTTTTGCCAAAGCCCGATAGTCTTTTGCGCCATTCCCCTGTGGATCATACAGAGTCACGGGTTTCCCGAATGATGGACATTCCGCCAACCGAATACTTTCCCTCACCACGACCTGAAACACCTGCTTGCCAAAACGCTCCCGGAGTTGGGCCACTACTTCTAGGGCATGCCGCGTGCGAGCATCGACCCGACAGGCCAGAATCCCGGAAATCGCTAAATCCGGGTTCAATCTGACACGGATCGTCTCCACCGTTTGAAGCAAATGAGCCAATCCGCGCAAAGCCATCACATGAGCTTCTACGGGAATGATAATTTCTTTGGCTGCGACCAACGCATTGATGGTGACAATGCCCAGCGTGGGCGAACAATCAAGAAGAATATAATCCCATTGATCCGACAGGTCAGCGAGATGACGGTTGAGGATCATCTCTGCCCCCACTTCCCCGGCCAACGCCTTATCCACCCCCACCAGCCAGGCGGAAGACGGGATCATCTCAACCAATGGCACACAGGTCTGCTGGATGAGATCCTTGAGGTTTCGAGACTCCGTAAAAGCCTCAAAGAGCCCTTTCCCCGCTTCGGTAATCCCAAACCAGTTGGAGGCTGAGGCCTGCGGATCCAGGTCCACCAGCAACACGCGACGCTTGAGTTCGCCCAGTGTCGCAGCAAGATTCACGGCGGTTGTCGTTTTTCCACTCCCGCCTTTTTGATTGGTGATAGCAATTATGCGAGTCATGGATGGAATGGAAAAATCTGTGGTGATTGATTCCGCAAACGCTCTAAAAAATGGGACAGACCTAAAAACATTCTGACCTTCCCAAGTCAAAACTCAGGTGAAATGGGGGTTTCATGCCCCTCTTCTCAATTGATGATCTGTCCGGCCGCACTTTCTAATAAAAGGATGTTTCGTTGATATTCGTAAAGTGCATCGAGGTACGCTTCCTGGATATCATTAGCCGTCCTAGCCGCATCAAGAAAATGCAAATTGGTGGTTTTTCCATCTTTGTAAGCTTCTTCTACTGTGTTGAATAGAGATTCAGCCGCACCCAGGGCGCTATCCCCATAGGTTTCCAATAACAGACGGGTGTGAAGCAGACGGCTATAGGCGGTGTTCACTTCATTATGAACATTATTTAAGGTCTGTTGTAGGGCCGCTTCCGCCACCTGGACCGCCGTGGCCGCTTCCAGCATACCGCCTTGATTCCTGTCAAAAACCGGCAGGGGCACACCAAGCGTTGCAGTCCATTGCTGTTGGTTATCCGGCCCTGTGGGTCCCTGCATCATGTACCCGACACCCACGGTCACATCAGGATATTGCATCGCATGAGCCAGCTTCAATTCGGATCGGCGTTGAGAATACAGCAGGCGCTTGGCCCGAATGTCGGCTCGTTTTTCATTTATCTGATTTCGCAGGCTGGCAATATCGGGATCAACCCGTTGGTAGCGTAGGTCGGTGGTCAGGTCAAGTTCCGTCTCAGGAGCCAACCTCAAGAGGATTCGAAACTCGGAGCTGGCCATCTCAATATTTTGAAGGTCTTTGATCACCTCGGCTTCAGCGCGTATCTGTTGCAGTTGGAGACGAATCACGTCTTCCTTTTTCTCCATACTCTCTGTTTCGATGGAGGCACCCGTCATCTTCTCTAAAAACCTCTTGAGCCGATTCCGCCTTTTTTTATCCACTTCCAGATGTCGACGCCCCGCCTGCACTCGATAGTAAGTATCC
>JBATLR010000449.1:0-1658 GCA_049289415.1 Nitrospirales bacterium | reverse complement strand
TTTTTGACCTGGACCGTGACTTCATACGGTCGCTGATTTACCTGAAGTTGTCCGTAGCGGGGCATCTGACGATCTTCGTCACACGCACGCGCGGCCCATTCTGGTCCATCCGTCCTGCCACGGTTTTGTGGGTGGCCGTGCTCGGCACACAAATCGTGGCGACGCTGATTGCCGTGTATGGGTTGCTCATGACGCCCCTCGGCTGGGGCTGGGCACTGTTCGTTTGGGGCTATGCACTGGTGTGGTTCCTCCTGAACGACCGAGTGAAATTACTGGCCTATCGGGTGTTCGATCCATCTGCCTCGCCCCTACTGGGCAGGAAACCCGTCAATGTAACCCCCCTAGATCGCCGGGGGGGCCGATGACCTCTATAAGCGGCGATGCCGCCACGAAGGCATGCGGATGAGGACTGGCTTGAGGCGGAGCATGAGATTCGTAACAAATAGGCGGGACGACGGGATAGTCCTCCTGGTCCTCGTCGCTCACGCACATTTGCAGTGCCAGACCAGGGCCCCTACACCACCGGCGGATCGTCGTAGGGCACATCAATGATCTAGGAATTTGCCGAAATAATGTAAAGGTATTCTTCCTGTTGAGTCACTGGTATGTTGTCGTTGGAGGTGAGATTGCCAGCATGGGGTGGCCCCTGTCGTGAAAAGGCAGGAGAATTCGAAATCACAGGACTGTCTGGCAGAAAAGGAGATTAGCTGAATAAATTGCTCTTGACTGATGGGTCCCTGGTGCATCCCGACAAGGAATATCCCATTGTTCACCGGCATACGATCCGCAAAACAAGAACGGCCATAAAGCGTGTTTGCATCACGTTAGCTCCCGCTCAGGAACAAACCCTACTTCTTAGCCCGCATCTTTATGGCAAACGCTCCATACACATCACCGGAGTTCCTTTCAAAAACAGTGCAGGCTACCACTCACCTTCCTGGGAAGAAATTCACTTATGAAAAATTTCCTTAGTTCCTCCTGAAACCAACGCGGCCACATCGAATAACATGCGTGGAAGGGCTAATCCACCGGGAGCGGCAAGATATTTTGGCGTCCAACCCGGATCAAATTTTTCCTTATAGGTCCGCAACCCTTCAAAATTATAGAAATGTTCCCCATGTCTAAAGATAAAGGTGCCAATCTGGTTCCATACAGAACTGAGCGGATGATTCTGGAGTCCGGAGAGAGGCGCCATCCCGAGATTAAACCATCTATACCCCTGCTCCTTTCCCCAGAGCATGAGATGTGTAAATAAAAAATCCATACTCCCATGCGGAATTGATGTTCGGTGCCTCATTAAATCCACAGAAATTTCTTGTCCTTCCGGGGCCATCCATATGTTCGCAAATCCGACTATCCGGCCCTCCCACCGAATGACCGCGCAATCAAACTGACTGAGGTAGACCTCTGAAAATTGGCCAACGGAGAATCCTTTTTCAGCGGTGTTTTTTTCTTTGAGCCATTCATCGGATACCTGCCGAAGTTCTTCCATGATGCCGTTCACCTGATTAGCAGGAACGACCTCAAACAGAGCTCCTTCTTTGGCAGATCGACGATAGGCATATCGCAGTTCTTTCCTGTTTCTTCCTTCTAAAGAGAATTCCCGAAGATCCACACGTGCTTCCTCCCCGAGTTTCAGAAGAGCCAGGCCCATATCC
>JBATLR010000448.1:0-18705 GCA_049289415.1 Nitrospirales bacterium | reverse complement strand
GGTCTTGAGGAGACAGGAGGGTCACCAAAAATGATCATCCGGAGGGCTAAGGTGTCCCTTTTCCCTTGAACAAAAAAGAGCCATTAGATGCTGGAACCATCATCATTCACTTTGAGTCAAGCTTTGTCGCTATTCTTGTCAATGACAGGATATTTTCCCGTTTGTTTGAAATTTTGACTCCCGTTCATTGAACTTTTCTAGGGGAAGGTGAGTTGGTATAGTTAGGCCGGTGAGTCAAAGAATCTTGTGAAAGTAGTTTGCTAGGACATTATGAGCTGAATGTTGGCTGAGGAGGCGCGATGTCGCAATTGCCACAATTACAGAGAGAATTGGATTCGGCCAGGTCACGCACTGATAGACTATTTTCGATTATGCGTGCCGAGGCCATGTATGAGCGTCCCATTCCTGAGCGGAACCGGTTAATTTTTTATTTGGGACATCTTGAGGCTTTTGACTGGAATCAGATTGGTCGATGGACATTGGGCATGCCGTCCTTTCATGAATCATTTGATCAATTATTTGAAGCCGGTATTGATCCTTCTCTTGGAAGCTTTCCCGTTGACCAACCCTTAGATTGGCCAATGCTCAATGAGGTGTACCGGTATAATGCGCGTGCTCGTGAAGAAGTGGATCGCCTGTTGGGATCTGTTCCAGAATGGATTGTTCATATGGCGATTGAGCATCGTTTGATGCATGCTGAGACCAACGCCTATTTACTGCACCATTTGGATTTGAAGCACAAGAACCCCCCATCCGATTTGTCTCGCGTCTCATCTTTTTCACTCTCAGATGAAACGGCCAAGGATGAGATGATTGAAGTCCCGGAAGGCATTGCGACCTTGGGGATGAAAGCGGACGAGGGGTTTGGCTGGGACAACGAATTTGCCCAACATGAAGTGGCTGTCCCTGCGTTTTTAATCAGCCGGTATAAAGTGACGAACCAGCAATATTTGCGATTTGTACAGGATGGTGGGGAACCCTCGGCCTTTTGGGTCAAACGAGGGGATGCCTGGTATGTTCGCACAATGTTTCAAGAGATCCCATTACCGAAATCCTGGCCGGTGTATGTGACGCATCGACAGGCGCAAGCATATGCTAATTGGGTCGGGAAGACCCTCCCGACCGAGGCGCAATTTCATCGCGCAGCCTTTGGCACTCCGGCCGGTATTGAACGGTCCTTCCCCTGGGGTGATGAAGCGCCAATGTTTCAACACGTAAATGTTGATTCTCAATCTTGGGATCCCGTTCCGGTTACGGCCCAGTCTACTGAGCACAGTGGTTTTGGAGTGGTTCAGATGGTGGGGAACGGCTGGGAATGGACATCAACTCTTTTTCATCCTTTTCACGGTTTTTCCCCCCTTCCCACCTACCCCGGCTATTCCGCCAGATTTTTTGACCAGGATCATTATGTGGTGAAAGGTGGTGGTCCTCATACCGCGGGCCGGCTCTTGCGCCGGTCATTTCGAAATTGGTTTCGACAAAGTTACCCCTATGCGCATATCGGATTTCGTTGTGTGCAATCCTAATGCATGACGCTGAGTCCCCACCGTGTTGCGTTTCGAATTGAACCGTTCTATGCGACAGATCCCACAAAGAGCAGGGTATTTGGGGCATTTCCTCCTTATCTTGATTCTCTGGGGGAATCCAGCCCATGCGACTGACAGCTTGGTGATTTTGCATTCGAGTGAACATCACGGGGTTGCGCTTCCGCTTGATCAAGCCGGGGAGCCTAAAATTGGAGGGTTGGCCAGGCGGGCCACAATTGTCGAAGCAGTTCGGCGAGAAGGCGTGCCGGTTTTGTTAGTGGATTCCGGGGATATCCTTATTGGAACGGCTTTGTCTTCCTGGTTTCGCGGTGAACCGGATATTCGGGCCATGAATCTGATCCGCTATGACGCGATGGTAGCTGGAAATCATGATTTTGATTATGGAATAGACCATTTTCGCACATTGGTCGAGTTGGCCGATTTCCCAATTTTATGCACGAACCTCCAGTCAGAGCGATCCCTCCTGCCTTGCCGGCGCTCGTTTGTCACTCGTCTGGGGAATGTGGTCGTCGGGGTTTTAGGTATTGTCGGGAAAAGTAATTTTCCTGGCACTTTCAACCGGGATGTGGCAAAGGAATTATCGTTGATGGATCCGATTGCCTCTCTTCAGGCGGAGGCCCTGCGGTTACGAACGGAAGGCTCTGTTGATCTGATCATTGCCCTCACGCATCAAGATAGTGAGGAAGACTTGAAAATTCTGGAGACCGTTGAGGGGGTGGATGTGCTCATCGGTGGACATACCGAAGGGTTTGACGGATTGTACGCTCCTGGGTTGATGGAGCCGGTCGAAACCGTGACCCGACCCCGATCGGTGTATGTGAAGACGCATCGTCAAGGACGAACAATCGGGCGATTAGATCTGACGATTGCAGATGGATCGGTGGTCCAGGCACGTTCCTCTAATATTCCAGTGACGGTGGCGGTTCCAGTCGAGCCAAAGGTCCAACAACTTCTGAATGAATATCGACAGCGGTTTGCCCGCCATGCCACCCAGGTGTTGGGGGAAGCGTCGGTGCGGCTCCAGGGCGATCGACCGGTTATCAGGACCCAAGAAGCCAATTTAGGCAATTTGTTGGCCGATCGTATGCGA
Source organism: Nitrospirales bacterium (assembly GCA_049289415.1). Lineage (GTDB taxonomy): Bacteria > Nitrospirota > Nitrospiria > Nitrospirales > UBA8639 > Nitrospira_E. Next base: position 16,068 of record JBATLR010000448.1, on the reverse strand, counting down.
AGCACGTTGGGCACGGATATCGCCTTGGTTAATGCCGGACAGATTCGCCGAAGTCTGGAACCCGGTCCGGTCACACTTGGCGATGTGCTGTCGGTACTGCCCTTTGATTCCGCTCTTGTGACCTTGCATGTGACGGGAGCGATGCTTCGTGAGGTGTTAGAGCATAGTGTGAGCCAATGGCCGAATCATTCTGGCCGGTTCCTCCAGATATCCGGTTTCCAGGTCACGTATCAAGGAAAGGCTTCGGTCGGATCTCGTGTGAGAAGCATCATGGTTGGAGGTGTGCCGTTAGATAATTCCAAAACCTATACCGTGGCGACGGACGCATTTGTGGCTGACGGCGGGGATGGCTATGACATGTTGACTCAGGTCACACACCGAACGGATCATCAAATCCCCCTGAGGGATCTGTTGCTGAATGCCTTAGCTGAAGGTCCGCTGTGTGCGGAGGCTGATCATCGTATGGTGTTCATGATGGGGGATGAAGCAAAATGACCTCAATGGCGTTCCTGGCCTTCGCTGAGCGACTTCATGTCTACGCGGTGAAGCGTTTCGCTGTGTAAGGGCGCAGGAAGGTCGCTCATTGGCCGGTCTCAAATTCCGCGTTTACTCTCCTTTGGTCCACATGATTTGGCCGTTGCCGTTTTCTTATTCTTTTTTTATGGCACTTCGGAAGCTATATTGGGATCGACAATCAAAATATTCATGATTCATCAGTCATCTGTGTGCCTCACGTCTTAGGGGCTTTTCATAGATTCATGTCTCTTCCTCAAGATGCTCGTGATTCACGAAGATGGTGGGTTGACTTGCTGGCTGTCTGGCGGGATACCAGGCAGATTGTTCTGTCGGCTCAGATTGCCGCAATTTATGCGGCGATTCTTATTCCCTTTAAAGCCGGCATTCCGATTGTTCCTGGTTTTGTGGAATTACGCCCGGCGAATGCTGTTCCCATTGTCGCATCGCTGTTGTTTGGTCCCGCTGCGGCCTGGGGTGCCGGTATTGGCAATGTCATCGGAGATTGTTTCGGCACCTTGGGGCCGGCAAGTGTCTTTGGATTCTTAGGCAACTTTATTTTTGGGTACCTTCCGTACGTATTGTGGGGGCATTTGGGGTGGTTTTCTTCCGGGCAGCCGCCTTTGGGAAAATCCTGGCGACAGATGATGGAATATGGCGTGGTGTGTGTGATTGCTTCAGCTGCTTGTGCCGGAATGATTGCGTGGGGAGTGGAGTGGTTGGGGTTGTTACCTTTCGTTATTCTCGCTCCAGCGATCTTTGTTAATAATGTGGTCATGGGCTTGTTTCTCGGTCCTCCATTATTGGGTTTTCTCTATCCGAGGGTGCAACGGTGGCGATTACGGTATGAAGATATTCGAGAATCAGATTCTTCCCATATTCACCTTTCCAAAACCCTGCGGTCACATGAATCGATGGGGAGCGAGAAGGCGAATGACTATCTCGACGACGCTATTGTGGACTGTCGTGGACTTTCCTTCCAATATGCCTCGGGTTCAGCGCCGGTTCTCCGGAATGTTTCCTTTTCTCTGGCTTCTGGGGAACTCGTCGTCCTGTTAGGCAGGAGTGGAAGTGGAAAATCCACAATATGCTATGCCTGTAATGGTCTCATTCCTCACATGATCCCTGGGATTTTCTCCGGAACATTGCGGGTGAAGGGCCGTGGAACCGTGGATGATCCCGTGTGGAAACAGGCCGGACGGGTCGGCCTGGTGTTTCAAGATTTTGATACGCAACTTGTGGCGACGACTGTTGAGGGGGAATTGCTTCACCCATTGGAATATCGTGACCCCATGCTTTCTTCGGACGAGGTCCGACGCCGGGTCGTTCATGCCCTCAGTCAAATCGGGTTGGGCGATTGTGCCCACCGTGATCCCATGAGGATGTCCGGTGGCCAGAGGCAACGTTTGGTGATGGCTTCTGTGCTCGTACAGGAACCGGCGCTGTTGGTCTTAGATGAACCCGGTTCAGATTATGATCCGGCAGGGCGAGCGCAATTGCGGGAGGTTTTACGGAATTTTCGACAAGACGGGATTGCTGTGCTTATGACGGAGCATGATGATGGCTATCTTTTGCAAGCGGATCGGGTACTGGTTTTAGATCAGGAGCAAATCGTCTGGGAGGGAAAACCTGAAGCCTTGTTGCGACAGCCTCGGTTGATGCGGAATTATGGTCTTCGACCCTTCGCCCTGACAGAATGTTTTGAAGAATGGGGCGTGGAACACTTGCCTATTTCCGTCGAGGAAGCCTGGACCCAGGCTGAGGCATTGAATCTTCGTCTGTCTCCTCCGGCGGAAGTCCTGGATGACACGCTTCGGTTGGGTCACCTGCCGGAGAGAGAATCAACCATGGCTTTGCCCTTGATTCAGGTTGACGATGTTTCTTTCCGGTATGAAGAGCAGATGGTCCTGGATGAGGTGTCATTTACCATCCGTCCAGGAGAATTTCTGGCTTTGCTGGGTCAGAATGGGTCAGGAAAAAGTACGCTTGCACGATTGCTCAATGGCCTGTTGATGCCGACACACGGCACCATTGTTGTGGACGGCATGGATACTCGCACCACATCGATGAATGAATTGGCGAGGCGCGTCGGATTAGTCTTTCAGAATCCTGATCATCAAATTTTCGCGGATACCGTCTGGGAGGAAGTGGCCTTCAGCGCGAAGAATATGGGTTGCTCAAACGATGAGATTGTCGATCGGGTGAAAGAATCGTTGGCGGCTGTGGGATTGCCCTTTGAGGGTAGCCGGAACTTAGATCCGTTTTCCCTAAGAAAAGGAGAGCGACAGCGGATTGCGGTCGCGTCCGTGTTGGCTACCAGACCGGCTGTGTTGATTGTTGATGAGCCGACGACAGGGCTTGATCCTGATGAAACTGACCGGATGATGGCGATGATTCGTCGATTGAACCAACAGGGGCATACGATTGTGATGATCACTCATTCGATGGGGCTTGTTGCCGCCTATGCCGGGCGCTGTTTGTTAATTCACAGCGGGAGGATTCTTGCTGATGGGACCCCGCGGGAAGTTTTTGCTGAACCGGGCTTGATCCAATCAGCATCATTAGAGATCCCGGCCATTTCTCGCTTTAGTCAACGATGGGGACAGACCTTGCTAACGGTGGAAGAAGTGAAGGCTTCCTGCAGACCCGGTATTCCATAAAACTTGTGGCCGATACTTTTCAGATAATGGAGCGCGTGTGTGGGGTGCGTGAGATCCGTAGGGCCTGGTAACGACCGATGATTGTTTCCTTGTATCTCTCCCGGAATTCGTGGATGCACCGGTTAGATGGACGCACCAAAGTTCTGACGGTGCTTGGAGTATTTGGGCTAGCTCTCAGTTTTTCGGATCCGTTCTACTTGCTGGTACTATTTGGGTTTGTCATGAGTGGGTTAGCCTTGTCTGGTGCGTGGGTCAATGTGAGGAAAATGTGGATGCTGACGGTTCTCCTCTTTGTCTATAGCGTGGCGCTCTGGCCTTTCTTTGTCGAAGGTGTGACACCTGTGCCCCTCTTGCATGGGCTTGGAGTGACTTGGGAAGGCGTCATGGTTGGCTTAGGCATGGGCCTGAGATTGTTGATTATGCTCTGGGCTGGAATTTGGCTACTTTCGACGATGTCGGTTGGAGAACTCGCGCAGGCCTCTCAGCAATTAGGACTTCCTTCACGGGCAGGGTTTGTCTTCTCACTTGCGTTTCGGTGGGTGGGGATGTTGTTGGGAGCAGGGGCGGGCGTGGTTCAAGCGCAGCGCTCACGCGGATTAGATGTGTCGACGGGCGGAATTCTGCAACGCATTCGTAAATATGTGCCTCTGGTGATCCCATTGATTGGGCATGCCCTTCGCCAAACAAATCTTCTGGCCATGGCTTTAGAATCCAAAGGGTTCCATCCCTTAGCGACACGGCATTTTTACTCTACCGGGAAATTGGGTACCCAAGACTACGCGGTCATGAGTGTGATGCTGATTTTGGTCGCGGTAGGCATTTGGCTGCGATGGCAGGGCGTTGGAACGCTTGATGTGCGATTTTGAGAATCCGAGGTGCGCGTCATTTCCCCGGGCGTACCCACCTGCCCTTCCCATAGGCAAGGACAACAAAACGAGTCCTCTCATCCATTTTGGGATGCGGCCAACGTTGGCTGGATAAGGTTGACCCTGGAAAGATTGGTTCCCCCAAAAGCTTTAGGGACAATGCTTTTCTCGTGGAGAGGTCAGGTGATAGACCTGAGAAGGAATTACTGGGAATCGGGTGTGAGGAGGTAGGAACGGAAACCCCTAACTTACCATGGGGGTGTGGCGGCAGGACGTTTCTTCTGTAGCCAGTGCGACAAATTTTGAAATATTTTTGATGCAACGGCCACAGCACTGCCGTTTGTCATTGAGTTCGAGGGCCTCCGCAAGCTTTTTGGGACAAGTGACACCGGCTTGTCCAAGTTCACGGACATCGGATTCTTTGATACCTTTGCAGATACAGATGAACATAAAAAATCCGTTACTGAATGATTTTACTTTCGAAAATGATAACCGTTATCAATATAAAAATATTTTACTCACCAACTGGGCTCATGTCAAGATCTTGGTATCTTGCGTAAAGCATTGAAAGTTAAGATGTTATTGCTATTTATGTGATATTGTTTTTCGTTTATCTCTATCGGATCAATCGTTTTCGCTGACTAAAAAGTTCAATTATTTGTATCCGTTATAGGAAATTTTACATGGAATGGGCCAGGTGCCTGATAGAAAAATCAGAAGGTATAGAAATTCGAATTTATATTCAGCCACGAGCGTCAAAAACGGAGATTGTTGGGCTCCATGGGGAAGCCTTGAAGATTCGCATAGCGTCTCCGCCGGTAGATGGTCAGGCCAATGCAGAATTGTGTCGATTTTTGGCACGACATGTTGGTGTTCCCCGTCAATATGTGCAGCTGAAATCGGGAGTTAGTTCAAGACAGAAGCGAGTCTTTATTGAAGGGAAAACCTTATCCGACGTAGCAACAGCCCTGACGGAAACCCTTTCCTCGAAAAATTCTGAACATCCATGAGGTACGGGACACCTAAAGGCAGGTAGATAGAAGTGGGTGTTGGGAGTATAAAGAGAGAATCTGCAAGATAGTTGGGTGAGTTTACAACCCTTGAAGCCACTTTTATAATGCCCAGCCGTAGTTGTGGTTACAATGCGGTATGGGATTGTGCTGGGTAAGAACCCTTCTTGTACCCATTTGACTCCCTCGGTTATTAATCAATTACATGTCTTCCTTTACCCCAAAAGATGAGCTTCATGAGTTATTAGTCGACCGCCTTGATGCGACCACGGCGCATGGTCTCGATGAACAACTCGCGGACCCTCGTCTCCGGGTGCCTGTTCTAGAGTTACTCATTGAATTAAAAGAGATTTCGTCAAAAATACAGGGTGAAGCCGTATGGGCCCTGGGTGAGGTGTATCGAAAACGATGCTTAGACAGTGCTATCCCGTGGTTGGATTTAGGGATAACATTCGCTCAGGCCTCTGGCGCACTCGGCCTTCGATATTTCAAAGAAAGCCCTATGATTCTCGGATTTCTGGAAAAAGAGTCGAATCGGGACGAATTGTTGGCCCATGTCTTGGAGTTGGCCGATGGGTCAAATGAGGCCGCTCCACAATGTGCGTATGAATGGTTCAAGGTACTTCCCCAATTGTGCGGGGAGATTGCCCTTCCTGAGATTCGGGACTGGGCTCGACTAGGGATGGAGCTGGCCGAATGGAATTATGTATTAGGAAATGAATTTTTCCGGGAGTGTCCCTCCATTGCTAAAGCTATTCCATTGGGATCGGCAAAGTCCTGGATTGGGTTTGGCATGAAACTCATGGTTCAAAACAGCCTTGGAAAGCCTGATTACATTGGAACCTTGGAGTTTTTTCGAGCCAGTCCAAGTTTGTTTCTTGAAATCCATGATGAGAATGTCAAGCAAGGGGTCATTGATCTAGGTACGAACCTCGCAGATGATTCTCCCGAACAGGCGGTAGTTTTTTTGGCGAAGGCTCCAGAAGTTTTGGCTAGGGTCTCGACGGTCGAGTGGAAGATTCGAATCTTGAAATTCGGCCTTCTTGTTGCGGATCGGGATCCCGAGGCTACTCTCGCGTATTTTACTCAGGTTTCCGAGGTGGTCGTCTTGGCCGGCAAGGAAGACGATTCCTGTGTGTTTGACGCGTGGTTTGGTCAGGGGATGGAGGCCCTTGAGTATAGTGTTGAGGCTGGACGAGCCTTTTTTGGTCTGGAAACGCGGCAGGCCTGTTCAGCCGTAGAGCAGGCAATGAGTGGAGTGTCGCTTCGTCAAGTCGCCAGATCGTTGAAAATGTTTGCCAGGGCGTTGTGTGGAGAGGATGTGGCCATAGAGGGGCTCCCGGAGGGAGGAGGTTCGATCGGTGCCAGTCACATGTCAACGAGTCCTGTCTCCGGGAAAGCTCAGGTGAGCGCGGACGGAAAAACGGTATATCTTCCTCTGGTCATGAGGCGATCAGAGACCCGTGAAGGAAACCGACGATGGTATACGGTCATGGTCGCTCATGAAGTGGGGCACGTGGAATTTGGCACGTATGCGCTCTCGACCGAAGTGTTGCAACGTGTGGCTACCCGGGTGCAGACCCGATATCACGAAGAAGTTCTTAGCCCCAATAGAGCCATTCAGACATTGGGGAATCTCTTTCATTGCTACCCTCAACCCGAGATTATCCGGGATTTGTGGGAAATTGTGGAAGATGGACGAATTGACTTTTTGCTCCGTCATGAATACCCAGGATTGCAAGAGGATTTGACGTCTTTGACAAAGGAGGCCATGGAGCTTCGCACGCTTTCCCATGGGATGACGGCTCGTGAGATGGTGCTGGACGCATTGTTGTTGCTGTTTGCAGGGTTCACCAAGAAGGAATTCACTCGTCCGGGACTTCAAGAGGTGATTGATGAAATCTGGCAGATTGCCCGAACGATCTTACATCCCACCGCGACCGTCGATGATTCTGTTGAACTTGCAGACCGGCTCTACCAGGAATTGGAGCGCCGGATTGGAACCCTGGCAAAGCACAATCAAGAACTTGAACCCTTTTCCAATACTTCCGGGGTTTCTGACTCAGGCGGCCAACCTGAAGCGGCTGAACACTTAGAAGAGGCGTATCAGCCTTTGAGTAACTGGGGATATCGGGGCATTCTCAATCCAGACCACGTCAAAGGAGGGGAAGAGAAAGAACAGTCGTCGAAAGGGCAGACAGGAGGGCAACAGGATCAAGTTGTCACAATGGGGGAAAATGCTGGGGGAGACACACCCAGCCAATTTGAGCGTCGATCTCCTCACCAACCCGATCCTTCGCAAGATCCTAAGAAACCAACCTTTGGTGATTCACCTATGCAGCAGTGGTTTCAACCTACGTTTCGTCCGAGCGATGGACAACAGGGGGCTCGTCTCCGTGAGGGAGAGTATCTGTATGAAGAGTGGGATGGGACGGTACGTGACTATCGACCCCAATGGTGTCGTGTGATCGAACAGGCAGGCCGTGAAGGGTCACCAGACTTTGTCGATGAAACGTTTCAAACGTATGGCCCGATGGTGCGACTCATCCGCCGGTATTTTGAAGCGATTCGTCCGGAAGCCTTTCGTCGAATGGGGCGCCAATCACATGGGGAGGACATTGATTTGGATGCCTTGGTGAATTGGATGGTTGATCGACGGCAAGGAAACGATTCTTCTGATCAGGTGTATTCCACCAGACAAAAACGTGATCGACAGGTTGCGGTGGCATTTCTGGTGGATATGAGCGGGTCGACTGGCCGGCAAATTGGACCTCGAGCGCGTCCCGTCATCGACATTGAAAAGGAAGGCTTGCTCCTGCTCTCAGAAGCGTTGTCCGCGATTGGCGATCAATATGCGATATATGGCTTTTCCGGGCAATCCCGGCAATCGGTAGACATTCACGTGTTGAAAGATTTTGACCAACGACCTGGAGGGCGTGTCGGTTTGAAAATCAGCGGAGTAACTTCCAAACAGCAGAACCGTGATGGTGCGGCGATACGACATGCGACGCATCGATTGAAACAGCAAGCGGCGAAAGTCCGGCTTCTCATCCTGATCAGTGATGGGAAACCATTAGATGATGACTATGCGGATGAATATTCCTTGGAAGACACCAAAATGGCTCTTCGTGAAGCCCGTCTTCAGGGCGTCCATCCGTTTTGCATTACCATTGATCAGGCTCCAACCGATTATGTGAAACGGATGTATGGGGAGATTGGGTATGTGGTCGTCGATGAAGTCGAATCACTTCCGATGAAATTGCCGAAAATTTATCAACGGCTTACGGCCAGATGAGCGGAGATGGGAGATGTATGACCAGTTTACCTTCACACTCTGATGTGCCACCGTGGCTCTATAAGTTGTTTACCGGCCATCAATATCCCTATGTCCGACGGCAGGCGAAGTTTGACCGGAAAGATCGGCAGGAGGACGGAGAACGGTTCGAGCCAACTCAAGATGATATCCGTGAAAAATTTTGGGAAATCTTTCCTCGCTGTTCGACCAAAATGCTACAGGAGGTCAAGGTCGGGATGATTGTCGCGTTTAAGGAATTAGGGGGGTATGAGGCGGGAACCTACCAGGATTTTATCGACCATCCGGAAGAGTTTTTGAGTCGGGAATACGGAAAGAAAAAAATCAAAGTCAATTTTTATGATGGGGATAATTTTGTGTGTACGATCAACTTTAAAGTCGCAGGGTGGACGAGCCATGACGATGATTAAACCCGCATGGCTGGAAACCCTTTCAAAGGGATGGGTGGTTTCATGAGCCGTATCAAAGTGACTGTGGTGGGGGCTGGAAATGTGGGAGGGTCCATCGCGCAACGGTTGGCAGAAAAAAATTGGTACGACATTGTGTTGGTCGATATCGTCGAGGGTTTGCCGCAGGGCAAAGCTTTGGACCTGGTCGAAGCCGGCCCAATTTGTGCCTACGATTCCGCCGTCACAGGTACGAATCATTATGAGGCGACCAAAGATTCCGACGTTGTGGTGATCACGTCAGGCGTGCCTCGCCGGCCAGGGATGAGCCGGGATGAATTATTGGAAACCAATACCAAAATCGTGTCCGCCGTAGTCCGTGAGACGGCCAAACGTTCTCCTGATGCCATTCTCATTATTGTCTCCAACCCTCTTGATGTGATGACCCACGTCGCGCATCGGGTGAGTGGATTTCCCCGGAACCGAGTCATTGGGATGGCGGGGGTGTTGGATTCGGCCCGATTCCGGTCCTTTATTGCGGAAGCCTTGCAGGTCTCGGTCGAAAATATTCATGCGATGGTCCTGGGGGGACATGGCGATTCGATGGTGCCCTTGAATCGATATACCACGGTAGCTGGGAGGCCAGTGACCGAATGGTTGTCGGCAGAGGCATTAGAGGCCCTGATCACGCGGACTCGCGAGGGTGGAATCGAAATCGTCAATCTACTCAAGACTGGGAGTGCCTATTATGCCCCGGCTGCTTCAGTCGTAGAAATGGTTGAAGCGATCTCTAAAGATCAAAAGAAAATCCTTCCCTGTGCGGCGTTATGCGCCGGGGAATATGGTTTTAACGACCTCTTTCTGGGTGTGCCGGTGAAACTAGGGGCAGGCGGAGCGGAAGAGATTATTGAGTATGCGCTCACCTCCGAGGAACACGCAGCTCTGGAGGTTTCAGCCGAAGCCGTTAAGGAATTGTGCAGCCATGTTGATCAGATGATGAAAAAGACCCTCTAGCATGATGGATGGCATGACGAACTTGCCCATCTTTTTTCTTCACTAAATAGACGTGCCTTCTGGTCCTCTTGTTACCTTGACGACTTTAGCGACCCATTCGTATAGTGGGTGGTGCTCGTACGCTGAACCCGCCTTGACGCCTGATTTCCCTTAGGAATATGGAAGGAAATTCGGTTTTTCGAGGAAGGGATTTGAAAAAAAACTATCGTCCAAATGTTGAACATAATGGAAAAACGCATGTGGGTCCAAACCATTGAGCAAGGGGGCTTCGGTGGATAACGCATTCGCACCTCGGGTGTTGCGGGAGGTAAAGGGTGAACCAGGGGACATAGAGGCGTACCGCCAGCAAGGGGGGTATGAAGCCTGGGTTCAGTGTGTCACGAAAAATGACCCGCAGGCCATAATTGCACAATTGAAAGAGGCCCATCTGCGAGGACGGGGGGGCGCTGGATTTCCTACCGGACTGAAATGGGACAAGGTGGTCAATCATCGCGTCAAAGAGCGATACTTTGTCTGTAATGCCGGGGAGCATGAGCCTGGGACGTTCAAAGATCGGTATTTGCTTCGACATCATCCTCACCAACTTCTCGAAGGTTGCCTGATTGCGGCGTATACCGTTGGAGCGAAGGCGGCGTATATCTATTTAAATCATGAATTTTCCGAAGAGCGAGCCATCTTTGAGCGAGCTAAGGAACAGGCCGCAGAGCAGGGCTTATTGGGAAAGAATTTTCTTGGTACAGGTCTCACCCTGGATATTGAAATTTTTGATGGATATGGCAGTTACGTGGCGGGTGAAGAAACTGCGATGTTGGAATCGATGCAGGGGCGTCCAGCCCAGCCTAAGCAAAAGCCACCCTTTTATCCCACGGAGTTTGGACTGCATGGCAAGCCGACCTTAGTCAATAATGTTGAAACGCTGTCGAATATTCCCCAACTCTTGCGGAACGGACCAGGATGGTTTCGTCAGGTCGGCACGAGTACGACTCCAGGGACGATGTTGTTTTCGCTCAGTGGAGCCGTGAATCGGCCCGGCGTGTATGAACTGCCGTTGGGAACGTCCATCCGACATCTGATTGAGGTCTGTGGGCAGGGCGTGCCGAACGGACATGGTGTCAAAGCGGTATTCCCCGGTGGGCCATCCTTTTCCATGGTGGGGGCGGATCAATTGGAATTACCCATGGATTTTGATTCGCTTAAGAAGGCCGGTACTGGATTGGGGTCTGCCGGCGTCATTATTGTCGATGATGCGACGTGTATGGTGGAGCAAACGCTCAAGTTTTCCGGATTTTTTGAACGGGAAAGTTGTGGGCAATGTCCACCTTGCCGGATTGGTACCCAGGAATTAGCGATCTTAATGAGAAAAATTGAAGATGGATCAGGAGAAGAGCGCGATCTGGCCAAACTGTTGCAAATTTGTGGATTTGTCAAAGGCACCGGATTTTGTACTCTGGTGACGGGAGCTGCGGTATTGGTACAAAATAGCCTACGCCTGTTTCGTCACGAATTCGAAGACCATATTCGCCTGGGACGATGTCCGTTCAAGCCGGTTCCAGTTGGCGCTGAGTAAGGAGGAGACTCTATGCCTCGCGTTACATTTCTTCATCCAGAAGGGAAGTCTGGCGAAGTTTCTGAAGGCCTTTCCCTCTTAGAAGTCGCGGAGAAACTCGGGTTCCCATTGAATCATGATTGTGGGGGCAACGCCTCCTGCACGACCTGCCGGGTGGATGTGATTGCGGGCGAAGGGAATCTTTCTGATATCGATTTTGATGAGCAGGATTTGCTCGATCGGGAAGCACTGACTGAGTCTTACCACCGGTTAGGCTGTCAGGCTCGAGTATTAGGGGATGTGATTGTGCAAGTCCCCGAAGAAAAATGGGGTGAGGCCGAAATTGAACGAACTGCGTGAATTTACCATTTTCTCAAGAGTACAGGTAGAGAGTGTGGGTACCCGCCACAGCCGTATTGTTCAGAACATGCCTTGCAATGTGAAAGAATGCTGAGATCGACTGCTATGCCGACTGAATCGTCCATCACCAGAACCTATCGGTTTTCCGCCGCCCATCGTCTGCATACCGATCGATTGCCAGACGATACCAATAAGAAGATTTTTGGAAAATGTAATAACCTGAACGGCCATGGGCATAATTATACGGTTCTTGTGACAGTGGACGGAGAATTGGATATGCGCACAGGGTTGATCACAAACGTGGACGCCTTGGATCAACTTGTGAAAGACAAGATTGTCGATCGTTTTGATCATCAACATCTCAATTTTGATCCCGCTTTTGCACAAGTCACGACTACTGGTGAGAATTTAGCGCGTTTGATTTGGGATCTACTGGTTGATCAGATTCCTTCCGGGCGATTGGAGAAAATCGGGGTGATTGAAACCAGAGATAACTTCTTTGAATATATCGGCACTCCCAGAGTGCCCAGCGATTCTTCCTATAGAAACGGGATAAAGGAGAACTAATGCCGACCAAGCCGAAGCGGCCCTCATCTATCAAGCCACGGGCGGTCGTTCCAGACAACAGCCAGCCAGTCCGAATGCCCAATCTCGCGAATCTGGAAATCATTGTAAAGCAACTACTGGAAAATTTGGGTGAAAATCCCCAACGACATGGTTTAACCGATACGCCCAAGCGGGTAGCCAAATCCATGGCCTTCCTTACCAAAGGCTATCAACAAGATATCGATGAATTATTGAATGGGGCCCTGTTCCCTATCGAATATGATGAGATGGTCATCGTGCGCGATATCGATTTTTTTAGCCTCTGCGAGCATCACCTTCTGCCGTTTTTTGGGAAATGTCATATCGGGTATATTCCCAATAAGCATGTGGTGGGCTTGAGCAAAATCCCACGGGTTGTCGATGCCTTTAGTCGTCGGCTGCAAGTCCAGGAACGGTTGACGGTCCAGATTGCCCACACCCTTCACACGAAGCTCAAGCCGCGTGGGGTGGCTGTTGTCATGGAAGCCCGCCATCTGTGTATGAGTATGCGTGGAGTAGAAAAGCAGAATACCGTGGCGGTCACCAGTGAAATGCTGGGTGTGTTTCGCAAACAAGAGCAAACCCGTAACGAATTCCTAAAGCTCATTCGCCAGCGCGGATGCGACGGCGATTAAAATTTTCCCTCCATTTCATCTTTCCCGTTCAAAAAGAGCTGATGGCTGGACTTTTTTAGATATTTGATTCTTATAATGGAATCAGGTTTAATGCGACATTATTAATTTTTCATAGGTGTTCCCACGGAAGGGCATGTCGCGCAGGAGGCGCCGGTCTTATCCTTATTTTTCTTTCTGGTTTTGTGTTTGGTCAGGGGGTGATATCATCTCTTTTTGATTTCACCTAAATTTCCTTTCCGTTAGGCCCGTCGTTTCTCTATTTCTTTAGTTTCAACCCAACTCCTGCATCGGATGTTTTTCCAATCGGTTTGGCGTTGCCGGCAATACTTATAACCGGTGTGTCGTGAGAAAGCTCCGAAGTGCTGCATTGAACGCGGCGGGTTGTTCGAAGTTCGAGAGGTGGCCGGCTTCAGGGATGGTGACCAAGATTGAGCCGGTGATCTGGTTGGCCATGTACTGAGACTCTGAGGCCGGGGTCGCGACATCATCCTCGCCCACAATGACCAAAGTCGGGCAGGTGATTGTGGATAAAAGGTCTGTTGAATCAGGTCTAGCAGCCATAGCCACCAAATCGACGACAATTCCCCCCGTTGATGTTTGAAGAATCATCTGTCGAACCTGCTCCACCATTTCAGAATGACGCTCAATGGTGGAAGGGGCCAGAAGTTTAGGAAGCATGAGGTCGGCAATGGCTGGTGCTCCATCGCTAAAAGCCACTTGAGCCATCGACCCACGTCCAGCTTTCCCTTCTTCACTATCCGCTTGCGCTCTTGTATCTGCCAAAACCATGGCTTTTACTCGATCAGCATAATGTCGATAGATTGCAAAGAGGGTATATCCGCCCATCGACAAGCCCACAAACACCGCTTGAGCAATCCCGAGGTGATCGAGCAGGTGGATGATATCCTTGGCATAATCGTCCAACGTATCATTCCATGGCACGATGTCGGATTCTCCGTGTCCTCCAAGGTCGATAGTGATCACTCGATAGGTGTCCTTTAGCGCATCGACTTGAGGTTCCCACATGATTTTGGAAAGTGGAAAGGCATGGATGAAGACGAGCGGCGTGCCGTTCCCTTGATCGGAATACCCGACGGTCACTCCATGAATCAGCGCTTTCACCGTTCTCTCCTTTTTTGTCGATGGGAGCCACCTCGATTTTTCTCGAGTGATGTCATCAAAGAGCCATATGCTGATTTGATTTGCGGGTGCATGACCGGTGGTTATAGCATAGTAAGCCTATTGAGGTAATCACAGAATCGGCTCCCAGAAATGCTTAGGGGTACGTGAATTTTCATGGAATTATTTGAGTCACAGTCCCAGGAAGATCTTTTCCCTATTCAGGAACCTTCCGATACACGCCACGCTCCGTTAGCAGAGAGGATGCGGCCGAAGGATTTTGAGGAGTTTGTGGGGCAGGAAGATGTTCTGGCCGAAGATCAGCCGCTGCGTGTGGCCATTGAACATGATCGTGTGCCCTCACTTATTCTGTGGGGGCCGCCGGGGACGGGGAAGACGACGTTAGCGAGTTTAATCGCCCAAAAAACCAAGGCGACATTCGTGCCATTTTCAGCGGTGCTCAGCGGGGTCCCAGAGTTGCGGGGATTGCTGAAAACGGCCCAACAACGCCGAAAGGTGTCAGGGCAGCGAACACTTCTTTTTGTGGATGAAATTCATCGATTCAATAAAGCGCAACAGGATGCCTTCCTTCCCTATGTTGAACGGGGAGATATCATACTCATTGGAGCCACCACACAGAATCCTTCTTTCGAAGTGATTGCTCCCTTGTTGTCCCGGTCTATGGTGGTGGTGCTTCAATCCTTAAATGAGGAGGCGTTGAGGCATATCTTGACTCGTGCTCTTTCGGATACGAAGCGGGGACTCGGTTCCTCACGCATGACCCTTACTCCCGAGGCGCAGCGTCTGCTAATTGGATATGGCAATGGCGATGCCCGGTCGATGTTAACGGGCCTGGAATTCGTCGTTGGCCAATATGCGAAGCCAGGCAAACCGATCACCATTGATCAACCGCAAGTCGAACAAGCCCTGAAGCAGAAGGCCTTACGATACGACAGGGATGGAGAAGAGCATTACAATCTGATTTCGGCATTTATTAAAAGCATGCGGGATTCCGATCCGGATGGGGCGTTGTATTGGCTGGCGCGGATGTTGGAGGGTGGAGAAGATCCTAAATTCATCGCCAGGCGAATGATGATTTTTGCATCGGAAGATGTCGGGATGGCCGACCCGCAGGGGCTCTTGATTGCCTCAGCCGTTTTTCATGCGGTGGAGGTCATCGGATTACCCGAGGCACAAATCAACCTGGCGCATGGGGTGACCTATTTAGCTACGGCTCCCAAAAGTAATGCATCGTATGCGGCCTTATTAGCGGCGAGGAAAGATGCTAAGGAAAGAGGTAACTTGCCGGTTCCCCTCCATTTGCGCAATGCAGTGACTTCGATGATGAAGGACCTGGATTATGGGAAAGGCTATCGGTATGCCCACGATGATCCAAGCGGTGCCATAGCCCAAACTCATCTTCCCAAAGAATTAGAAGGCCGCCGGTATTATCAACCCAAGAATTTTTCTCCGACCGATGAAGAAGATATCAACGCCCCTTGATGATGAAATCTGCTGGCTTGCCGTGAACTTAACACGACGCTGGACGGTTGCTGGCTAACTCTTTTGATAGGCTTGGATAAGGTCTTTAATCATCGGATAGTGTTTGGTATTGAGAGTTTTTAGTTCAAGGTTGTGGGTGGTGGCGGTGGCCGCAATCAACGCGTCCGGTATTTCAACACCATGAGACCGGCCGAATTGGCGAACCCAATCTCCGCCCATTTCGGCAATCGTTCGGGTCACATCGTAGTGAGGAATGGCAGAGAGGAACTGCTCAAAGGCCTGCTCTTCTTCTCTCCCTTTGATGCCGGCCCGTATTTCAGCAATCGTGATGACAGAGAGGCCTATCCTGTCTATATGCGTTTCCATCAAATCGCAGGCTAAGTCGAAACCTTTGAGATAGTCGATCAAGACATCCGAATCGACCAAGAAGGGTCTGTTCACGTTTGAGCCCTTCGGCTCCATCCTGTTCGAAGGTCGCGTAAGGCGGGGAGGTCCTGTCGGTTTTTCCAGAGGCCTCGGGCCTGTTTAATGCGGGTGAGGCGCTGGGAGGGTGTATAT
>JBATLR010000447.1:0-12281 GCA_049289415.1 Nitrospirales bacterium | reverse complement strand
TGGACGCGCCTTCGACCACGAATCGGCCTATCGTTCCGAGGACTTTAAAGCCGCCGCGCTCTGGCTACCTCCCGGCGTCGGTCCTGACGAAGAGGCGGTCGCTGCTGTCATGCAAGAAGGCGTGGACCCTGAACTGCAAGGGGATGCGTTCGCCATACTAGAGCAGGCAGGAGCGTCCCATCCGCCAGTTCCACATTGGTACCTGCCTGCCATTGGGGTTGAGCCCATGTTTCAAGGAAAAGGGTACGCCAGTGCGTTGCTAGCGCAGGGCGTTGAAGTGTGTGATGGCACTCACGTTGCGGCTTATCTTGAGGCGACCAACCCGGCCAATATTCCTCTCTATAGGCGCTTCGGATTCGAGGTTGTGGGAGAAATTCAGGCTGGCAGTTCAATCCCGATTTTCCCTATGCTCCGTGCCGCACGTTGAGTGAAACCATATGGCCTAACCCTTCCCTTAAACGTTCAGCCGACCGCAGGCGGCGGGGGAGGTGCAAAACAGCAAAGAAGAAGGGCGTGCGTTCATTTCCTGGTGCGCGCCAAAGAAGTCTGGCCTTATATTTTCAGTTTGATTTTGCGGTTGCCGCTTGAGCTCAGCTGCCGCTATTTGCGCTCGGTCCGAGGCGCTGAGTATGGCAGTAATCGCCTGCACAGTCAGCGGTAGTTTGCCGAGGTAAAGCTTCGTCAGCTCGACCTTGCGGAAGGACGGGAAGTGTGGCCTTAACTTTCTGAACGAATTGCGGTAAAGTCAGGTCCAAGCGCGGCCAACCTCTTGAGCAGTGTGTCTTGAAGGAAGAAATTAGGCAGGCAAATCTGATTAATGCCAACAGTTTTACAAGTCGGGCCGTATCGATTCTTCTTCTATGCCGGAGACCGTAACGAACCATCGCATGTCCATATTGAACGGGATGCCAAGATTGCAAAGTTCTGGCTCGACCCTGTGCGGTTACAACGTAGCGGTGGCTTCAATCGTGTGGACATCAAACAGATGTATTCAATTGTTGTTGAGTATCAAGAACAGTTAAGGGAGGCCTGGAATGAGTACTTCCGTAATACCTAACCCAGTCAGTCCCCGTGCTGAACATGTGAGGATCACCGACGATACGTTAAGTGTCGATCTGGGAGACGGACGGACCATTGCCGTCCCGTTAGCCTGGTATCCACGGCTGGTCCATGCCACTCTCAATGAGAAAAACAACTGGCGGCTGATCGGCCAAGGTGAAGGCATTCATTGGGAAGATCTTGATGAAGATATTAGCATTGATGGGTTGCTTGAAGGCCGGCCATCTGGCGAGAGTCAGACCTCGTTCAAAAAATGGTTAGACGCACGATCAGCTCGTGGGAAACAATCTTCGTAGCGCTTTTCATACGAGAGTTGCCCTAACTCCCTCGCAGGTTCAATTCTTACCTTTCCTCTCTAGCTGTTGCGACAGAACCAACAACGGGACACAACTTCTTATCCCACTTTCACGTATTGGTGAAAAGGTAGGGGGGCAAATCTGTTGTTAACGAATTTCTGCCTCCACTTGTCCCACCTGCTTCTTGAAGCCTTTCCCTGCGGACTACCTCCCCATACTTGCGCCCGAAACCCTCAACCACAGACTTGAATCCTGTTGGGTTTCTTTTGAACTACCTATTGGGGTGGCATGCAAGAGGCCATGAACCTTAGGAAAAAGAGCCATCAACAGGCTGTCATCCTGAGCCAGCAGCGAAGGATCTGAGCCCAGGTGAAATAGCCAGGGTCTAGCGAAATCATTCCTGAAACCTATTCTGAGTTTGGCAGTAAAGCGTGTTGGTGGGGGCATACATCGCACGTATTATGTTCTCTAAACGTATGCTCACGTGATGCTCTGTGTTGCCGGGTTTCGCCCAGGCAGGCGAGCCACTTTTGTTTCGGCAAAAGGCCCCAAAACCATTGACGCCCCGCCCGTCTCATCTGATTGATCAGACGCTAACCACGGGAGAGCGGGCCAACTCGCCAGGCCTGTCCTGAGGTTTCTCGAAGGGCTCACACAAGGCCCGCCAGGAAAAAGAGCGTCCGATCACGGGACGGGCGGCAGGCGTCGGAGCAGGGGAGATGAGAGTTTTAGAGTTAGGGTATGGAATCAAATCAATTGTCGACGAATTTGTGCGTCCACCTGTCTCACCTGCTTCTTGAAGCATTTGTCTGCGGACTGCTTCCCCATACCCGCGCACGAAACTCTCAACAAAAGACTTAACCTCTATTTTTTTAAGAAGGCCCATCGCTTCAATCTCTGCCTGGTACAAAACGCTATTGCGTGAAACAACCCTGAGGGTCCCATGTGGACCGGAGCTGATTTTTGACTGGCAGGAGACGAAGAAAAAACTCCGGAAGCGGTATGAGTGAAGATCAGGATCATTGACATTTTTTCAATATTGTACAAGAATTCGTTGCATTGAGGCCGACTGTATTGTGTGGCCCAGGTGTATCGAGAGCAGACATGAGTGACCGATAAAGCCAGGGAACTGTGAACCATTAAGGGAAGAAGATGCTACCGGATGTCATTCGGGTGAACTCATTCAAATGGCAACGATCATGTTGTTATTTTCAGAAAATTCGATGGCGTGTTATACGGACAGAAATGATCAGATCCGGCTCTTATGCGGATCCGCCTAATCACTGTTTTGCTAAATAATGATCATCATCCGAGTGATTAATTGAATTCAAGATCATGCCGTCAAGGAGGATTACCTTACCGATCCAATTTAATTCCTAACTAAGAGCGATGACACTATCTATCCTTTTGGATTCAGACTCGACCCAGGCCTTGTAGTCGGACATCTCAAAATCTATGGGCGATGAAGCCATGAAGATTGACATACACACGCACACAAAAAAATGTAAGTCAGGTGATGCGCCTACGAGAGAAATTTCTCCAGCAGATTTCCGCGAAAAGATTCTGTCTACGGAGGTCAGAATAATTGCGATCACCAATCACAATGCTTTCGACCTGGATCAATTCGATGAAATCGAAACCCGCTTGGTTCAGGACGCCCAAGTCTGGCCTGGAATCGAGTTGGATATCCTTGATGGCGGAGCGAGAGGCCACTTGTTGGTTATCGTTTCACCGAGGTCGGCCAAAGAGTTTTCTGCTGCAGTCGAAAAACTAACCACGGATTTCACTCCGGACAGCTTTACAGCGACGATTGAGGAGGTTCTGGAGGCGTTCGATGCTTTCAGTCCGCTATACGTCGCTCACTACAAGCAGAAGAAGCCCAACATCTCGGACGAAGTGCTCCAGATGCTGGAAAAGAAAACAAAAAACCCGGGATGCGTGATCAAAGAGGTGACCAACTCGATTTCGGCAGGCATCTATATCTCACACGGGCACTCTTCTATTTACGGGTCTGATATCCACGATTGGGGAAAGTACGACGACCTTTCTCACGATCTGCCTGATCTTCGGCTTCCCGTCGATAGTTTCGAGCATTTTTGTCTGCTGCTAAAAAAGGACCAGACGACAATCAATACAGTGCTGGATAGGAAGACGTCAGAGGATCTTGTTCTTCTTCCTTTTGACGATAGTTCGATTCTGAAAATCAAGGCATTCAATGACATCAATGTCGTTTTTGGGCCGAAAGGAACCGGGAAGTCATGCATTCTGAAGGCCATTGCCAAGCACTACTCAGAGACCGGAATCGATGCGAGAGTTTATGAACCCGCGAGTGATCGCCTGGATGAAATATTCGATATCAGAGGCAAAGATCTGATAATCAACCTTAATACACATAGCATAAACTATTGCTCGGATGAGATCGAAGCTCTGCGGGGCGCGAGTGAGGTTGCCGTTACAGGCCTTAGTAAATACGTAGTCTACTGCGAGGCGAAGAGCACAAACAGGAACGCGAAGAAAATACTGCTCAAGGACATTGAGCCAGAGGAAGAGAGCAGCGCTAGGCGCGAGTTTGCCGCCTTTAACGAGGCAGCAAGAACGACAGCAGAATTCTTGGAATTTCTGGCTAAGAACCCTTCCGTGAAGAAGGAGCTCGAGGAAGCGGAACTAACGGAGGTCGCCAGAATCCTGTCAGAGCTTTTGGAGCGCTTGCGAAGGAGGGAGTGGGTCGGATTTTCAGGCTGGAAGGAGATTTGTTTACTGAACTCAGCGATCAAGGCTTTCCGCAGAGAGGTAGAGCGGAAAACGGGAACACCAGCCAAACCGACAACAACAGGTTTTCGTGACTATGCGATGAACCGCATTATGATCGCGGTCAACGCCACCCAAATCGTTAAGAGCGTAGGCACAGAGATTCCCATGCAATCTGAGCATATTGGTAGTCTCGGCTCAAACAAAGGAGATTTGCAGTTTCTGACGGAGTTTCATTTCCAAAACGGCGCTATTTCGGACAGCGCCCTGTTTAGTCTAACAAAGGTTAAGAAAGGGCCGCAGAAGAAGTTTGTCAATTGTGTCCGGAAGGTACTTAAGAATGCCTTTTTTGATGATCTGTTTCAGTGCATTTCCGAACTCAATGAGATCGAGGACGTTGAAGACATCAAAACGGTTAACGAGCTGCTTTTGTTTAAAAGATACTTTGCAATAGACGGGCAGCCCTATTCGCCGTCGAGCGGTGAGTCCTCGATGGTCATGTTGCAGAAGGAGCTTGGGACGGAAAAAGAGGTATACATTCTAGACGAGCCAGAGAGGAGCTTGGGCAATGAATATATTAACGACGTTATTGTGCCGCTGATTAAGGAGCGCGCGCGGGCAGGCAAAAAGATCTTCATTTCGACGCACGATGCAAATATTGCCGTGCGGACCCTCCCTTACAGCTCGGTCTACCGATGTCATGGGCCAGACGGGTATAGGACCTATATCGGCAACCCCTTCACGAACAATCTAGTGAATCCAGACGATGTGGGTGATAAGTTTGATTGGAAAAAAGTCAGCATGAGAACCCTTGAAGGTGGAGAAGAAGCATTTGGGGAGCGAGGAAAAATCTATGGAAATACTTAGGGCGACTGTGGAGAACCTTGATGACAAGTACTTCATCAAGATTAAAACCGGAGATGAGGAAATCAGCATTCCGATGTCCGAGGACAAGCCGAACGAGGTTAAGAGCGCGTTCAATATGATCATAGCCCGGATAAAGATTGGAGAGTTTCAGATCAAACTGGAGGAAGTCAGAGAAGACTTGTTCTCTCTTGTTGCTAATGAATATCTCACTCAACTGAACCGCGAGATCCAAGAGGTCTATGGTGAGATGAAACAATATGGGTTGGGTTAAGATTTACGAAAATATGACTTGTGGTTCCAGCCAATGGTGGAACACACAGAAATCGCACATATATCGATACTCAAGCCGACCCCCAAAATTCACATGCGTGAACGAAAATGTCAGGAAGCTGCATAAAAAAATGAGGGATGAATATGCCACCGGATGCCATTCGGGGAAACTCATTGAATTGGCGACGATCATGTCGTTATTTTCAGAAAATTTGATGGCGTGTGATACGGCCAGAAATGGGCAGATCCGGCTCTTATGCGGGTCCGCCTAAACATTGTTTTAAGGCCAAGGAGAGTGTAGTGAATCAAAATCACTTAAATTTGACACTTGAGCTTTATTCAAGCCTTGAACAAAAGCTTCAGGAATATGCCAGCCGTGGAAATACGATAGAAAATTTAGTATTGGTAATTTCGGTTTTTACTACTAGTGGACTATGGTTGTTAGCAGCGCAAGTGATACCCCAGTTAACCACTTGGGCAGGAGCAGTCTTAAGTACCATAAACACAGGTCTTGTTCTCTATTTATATTCCTCTGGCGTTAACAAAAAACGAGGAAAAGCTATTTCACTACATTCTGATGTATCAATGTTTTTAGCAAAAATGCGTGGAAATCAAAATTTCACAGAGGAAGAGTTCTGGAATACTTACAAACCTTTAGAGCACAAAATAAGGACGTTAGGTTTTGAAAGAGAATAGCCTTATAACAATGCATTCATGTCGCCAGCAAGCTCGCTGGGACGGCTTCCACGTTGTTCCAACTGCCCCATAATCCGGCGTTAGATTTCATTGGAAAAACTATTTGGCACAGAAATGGATAAGAAAATAACTACATTTCTGGGGCGCATGGATCGGATGCTCAAGCCTCAACTTCAGTTGCAAGAGCAGATTGATAAAATTCTTGAGCCACAGGGTCGATTCCAAGAAGAGATGCAAAAGTATCTGGAGCCTCAAATTCGACTCCAGGAGCACATGAAAAGAAATTTAGAACCACAAAGAAAACTTCAAGAGCAAATACAGAAAATTTTAGAGCCTCACTGGCAACTCCAAGCACAAATGGAGAAATATCTTGAGCCTCACCGTAGGTTACAAGAGCAATTCGAAAAGTATTCGGAACCTGGGCAATTACTTCAAGTTCCAGCTAATAAATATCTTCAACCATTGAATAGCTATCTGTCCGATTTATTGATGGATAGCGTTTCTATAGGACGAGATGGCCTCCTCTCTGTTTCTGGTGAAATAGTTGATGTTGAAAGTATTAATAGAAGTTTGGAGGGGATTGCTGAGGAATACTCTGATGCTGAAGAATTTTTTGAGAAATTCTTTCAGAGGCTTGAGAAGCTTAGTGGTGCTGCGAGAATTGCGGTTATCTATATCGTATTGCCTTATTTTTTAGCAATTATCTCCAACCTAACCACCCCAATTTATGAGGAATGGTGGGCAGAAAATGCAGATATAAATCAAAGGGCTGCGAAAAAGGAGATTATTCGTGAAGCAAATGAGATATATCACCCAGATGACTTGGCGGAATATCGATTTGTGTACGCAACGGTTCTTCATGTTCGAGATTCAGGGAGTATGAGCGCAGAAATAATTGATGAGCTATATCTCGGCAAGACTGTCAAGCTAACAAAAAAATCGAAGCGTTGGTCTCTAGTTGAGTATCAAGAGGCAGATACTGGTGGCCTAAAGGAAGGTTGGGTATTTTCAAGATACTTGCACAAATTTTTGAAATGAATCTAACAAGGTCTTGCAGTCTGACTAAAACATGGTGTCATGTCTTTCCCTTGCACAAAAGCCACACCAAATTTTTTTGCCGATGAAGAGCGGCGTTATGCCGTAATTTCCTCTTTGAGATATGCAAATGGAAAGGGCACTAGAACTTTACAGAAGGGTCGTTGATGGCGGCGAAGCCGTTATTGACGAGTTCATACAGACTCGAACAGTTGAAGAGCTTTTCTTGGATTTTAAAAGATCTGCCAATGATGGCGGTTCTGCAGTGCTCCATCAGAATGATCGAAATAGTCTGGCAAAAGCGATTTCTGGATTTGGCAACTCATCTGGCGGGATTATTGTATGGGGGGTAGATTGCTCGCGTGATTTAGATGGTGCTGATGTGGCAAAGGCCAAGCATCCAATTGGCAATGTGACTAGATTCTTGGCTAATCTTCAGAGCTCGGTTTCAGGATGCACAATTCCCCCGCACAACAAAGTAGAACACCGCGAGATTCGATTGAACGACGGCACAGGGTATGTTGTTAGTTATATACCTGAAAGCGAAAATATGCCCCATCAAGTAGTAGGGAAGCTCCAGTATTTAATAAGGGCGGGGTCAGATTTTGTTCCCGTACCCCATCAAGTTTTAGCTGGCATGTTCGGTAAGCGTCCTCAGCCTCATGTATTCCCCATGTTCACGATGAATCCTGCAAGGAGTGAGGGCCACGCCTTGATCTTTGAGTATGGAATTATGCTAACCAATGGAGGGCCAGGCTTGGCGCGGGATGTATATTTCTCATCCATGATTCATTATGGCCTGGGAAGCAATACTCAGATTTCGTGGGAGTTTCACGAAAGAGAGAATTGGACTGGAGATTTTGTTCTTGGAAGACAAGTTAGTGTTGTATCAAAGCGAGATTTTCTAATACCGCCAAAAGCATTCTTCACTCCATTATCATTGCATATCGTTATGAGTCCGCCTATCACAGAGCCTTTGTTAATAAAGGGAATCCTTGGATGTTCAGAGGCTCTTGCGACTGAGATTGAATTCAATGCGAGCGCTGATGAAGCTAGCCGAATTTACGATAAATATTTTGCCCAGTTAGCTGCGGGGGAAGTTAATGAGGAATTTAGGCAAAACCTTGCTTCACAATTACTTAATGTTCCTGGAAACGAATAGATCATGCATTACAAAGTGCTCCAAGCTGACCAATGGATGCAGTCATGAAAGAACGGTTGGAATATGCTGAGTATTTCTTTACTACTGCTGCGAAACCATTTGAAGACATCATTTCTGCAATAGAGAAGGAAGAGGCGCCATACGTTCCTGTTTATGCTGAATCAGGAGATCCTCAATTTCTTAAAGAGTGGACGGATGCAAGTACAGGCCTAGAATCCGTTGGAATTACAGCTCTCTCTATGCTTGCCTCTTCATTACAACTATTTCTAAATGAATGGATCTGTCGAATTGAAAAGCCAGGTAAAAAGTATAAGCGAACGCACAAAAAACGAGGTTGGTTTTACGCTTATCAAAAAATATTAGAGGAAGTTGGTCTTAATCTTTTGGATTGCCCAGCAGACTTAGAGCTAATTGAGCAAGCTGTTTTGGCTCGGAACAGAGGTCAACACCCAGATCATTTAACTACTCTGCGGACTACGCATTCTAAAAATGATTTAAAAAAATATCCCTCTCCATATTTTGTTTCAGAAACAGATCGGAGGATAATTAATTTCGATGATGGTGAAATGTCGTGGTGGTTAACCCCGTATATATTTGTAGATCATGAGAAATTCAAGCATGTTAAATCTGAAATCGAAAAAATGTGCATGTGGCTAGAAAAATAGTACAGGTGCGAAATCAGTCTACAACAAAGCGCTAAACGCGGACAAATTATTCATCGCGCTCATAACCGGGGAGTGCGGCGCTAGGTGCGCCAAACGAGTGTAGGCTCGTGGGCAGCTCGACCTTGCGCCTCGCCTTGTCGATGTCGATACCCACAAGATGTCCTTCGGAATCGTAATCAAGGACAATGAATTCAGAAATCACACGGCTTTCGAAGCCTGGAAGCCCAGAAAGGTCAATTAGAGTGTCGGTATCGGGATAATAATTGACCTTCATGGTTTGAATTCATTGTCGGGAAATGCGTTGTGAATATTCTCCCTTGCTCTGACGCCCGCCGTCTGGCCCAAAGGAGGGACGCTCTTATGACCTGGCGGGCCTTGTTTGAGCCCTTCGAGAAACCTCAGGACAGGCTCCGCGAGTTGGTCCGCCCTCCTCACGCTGGCGTCCGTCCGCTTCCATGAGCCAGACGGGGCGTCAATGGTTTTGGGACCTTTTCCCGAAAGAAAAGGGCCTCGCCTGCCGGGGCGAAACCCGGCAACACAGATCATCACAAGTATGGGGTCAAACTGTTGTTGACGAATTTCTGCTTCCACCGGTTTCTTAAAGCCTTTGCCTGCGGACTTACTCCATACCTGCACACGAAACCCTCAGCAACAGATTTGCCCCCCTGTTTTTTGTAGAGGTTGATGTGTGTATGCAGCGTTAAGCCACGCCGCTTTTGGATGTTGGCTTGAGGGAATAGGTAGGGCACAACTTTTGGTAAAGGAACTCAGGTGCGAAATCGGCTCCGTTTGGCCAGACGATGGTTTCAAGTTCCTTGTTAAGCGAGAACTTTGCGAACAGAGCCTTTTCCTTCAGTGGTTCGAATACTTCTCCCCATAGCTCGTCCTCAAAATCAACTTCACCTTCTACCCCATCCGCAAACTTTAGCCAGATGCAGTAATCCTCTGTGTATTTGGCTTCTCGCAATTTTGGCAACATGGGCTTACTCCAATGGCTCGATTCGTTTTAATGTCTTTCTTTCGCGGGCCAGGTTCCAATCCTCGGTTTTCTTGTTTCTCTGCTCCCACGCCTGCCGGCTGGCCCCAGGGATGGACGCTCTTGGTATTTGGCGGACCTGTCTGAGCGTAGCGAGTTGGTGTGCGCTGGGCATGGATGATTTGATGGGGGTGGAAGTCCCCTGTGGGGCCTGTCGGAGGCAACCACGAGTCAGAGGCAACTGCACGCAATGAAAAGGCTGGCCAGCGGCCAACCCCTTCTCCCCGTGAGGGCGTGTGGGATGGAAGCCCGAGACGAACCGCCGTACCGAATGCAAATGAACCCCTATGCAGGCTGGACCGGACTGGGTGAACGTACGCCACAACGCGAAGCCCGATATCCGATCGTGGTCGGCCCAGTAGTGGGGGCGGCGATGGCGGGACGCAAATCATCCTTACCCCAGGAGATCTCCAGGGGTCCACAATTACGTGGTAGAGCGGACGAAGGCGACGACGTCGGCCCAACGCCCGTGGAGAAGTCGGACCACCTCATAGTAGTGCTGAAGCCGGGTAATGCCGGGGGAGCGAAGGGGGTGGCAAGTTGAGAAAGGTTGGAGGCGGTCAACTGTCCTTCGCGTTTGCCGACAGCCCGCAAGGGGGCGATGACGAGGCGGTTTCGGACGTATCCGAAGCCCAAACGTGGTTGCTGCTGAGAGCGAATGACAAGGAAGCCCAAACTCCGACCGCCCAGACGGGTGAGGATCCTCACCTGTTAGAGCAGGTGGCGAGGCCGAGCAATTTAGCGAAGGCCTTGCGACATGTCGCGCGGAACAAGGGCGCGGCAGGGGTGGATGGACGCAGTGTCGCAGAAGTGGTCGAGGCCTCTCGACAGCTTCTCCCGGAACTGCGTCGCCAGTTGCTTTCGGGCCAATATCAACCGGGTGACATTCGTCGAGTTTGGATTCCCAAACCGGGGGGTGGTGACCGCGGGTTAGGTATTCCCAATGTGGTGGATCGCTGGGTGCAACAGGCCCTTCGACAAGTCGTCGAGCCGATGTATGAACCCACCTTTCACGACAGCAACCACGGGTTCCGTCCACGGCGAGGGGCACACACGGCGCTGGCTCAAGCCAAGGGGTATGTCGAAGCGGGGTACGAGTGGGTGGTGGACATCGATCTGTCGAAATTCTTCGATCGAGTCAATCACCAACGCCTCCTGAACCGCCTGGCTTACCAGGTAAAAGACGGTCGTCTGCTGCATCTCATACATCAGATGCTCAAGGCGAACGTGGTGCTGCCAGATGGGATGCGGGTGTCGAGCGATGAAGGCACCCCCCAGGGCGGCCCCCTGTCTCCCCTCTTATCTAACGTGGTGTTAGATGAACTTGATCGGGAGCTTGACCGTCGCGGCCTCCGGTTCGTTCGGTACGCCGACGATTTTCAAATTTTCGTGCGTAGTGAACGATCCGGTCAACGCGTGTTGAATGCCACGCGTCGATTCCTTGAAGACCGGTTGCGGTTGCAAGTGAACGAGGCCAAGAGTTCAGTGGATCGACCTGGCCACCTGAACTTTCTAGGGTTCTGCCTGAAGCAGAACCTGGAAGGGGGCGTGGAGATTCATCTGTCGACCCGTACCGAGCGAAGGGTGAGCCAACGGATTCGAGGGTTAACCCCTCGAAACTGGGGTTCATCCTTGCGCGGATGTATGGTGGCATTGAATCGCTATCTACGCGGATGGTATGGCTACTATCGGCTGTGTACCGAACCTGGGGCGCGTCGCTTGAGTCGAATCGATGCCCATGTTCGCAGGCGATTGCGAGCGATCATCATTCGGCAGAAAGGACGGTGCCCTCGCTCCCTGTTGCGGCACTTGCTGCAACGTGGCGTCTCTGTGAAGTCGGCGACCAAGACGGCGTCTAGCCGTCGCGGGGCGTGGTTCAAAAGTAGTACCTACGGGATGCATCAGGCATATGGGAACCAGTGGTTTTACGACCGCGTGACCACGCTGATGCGATTGTGGGAACGGGAGAACCACCAGCCCAAATGGGTCTTACCCCAACAGCTGACGCTGTTTGGTGCATGAGGGATCGACTTGAAGAGCCGGATGTGTGACCCACAAGTCCGGTTCTGTGGGAGCTGGGGGCAGGCAACCGCCCCTGGCTACCCGACCCGCTCTTTATCTTGCGTCGGTCCGCTCCCATGAGCCAGACGGGGCGTCAATGGTTTTGGGCCCTTTTGCCGGAACAAAAGGGCCTCGCCTGCCGGGGCGAAACCCGGCAACACAGAAAATTCTGTGGGCACCAGAGTGAGGGAACCAGTGCAATGCGTTTATCTACTAGTGAATCCGCAAACCTTCCAACCCTTACCCCGCCTTCACATATTGATGAAAGCGCTCCGCGAGGAACGGCAGACTTTTGATATCGGAATAATCTTTTAAGAGCGTATCGATTTTGGAGATGCGGAGGGTGGTGGAAGGATGCGTGGTGAAAAACTTGGATTCCGCATGCC
>JBATLR010000446.1:0-27232 GCA_049289415.1 Nitrospirales bacterium | reverse complement strand
GCCCGAACCTTTCTGGACGAAGCCCTCTTGTTTGGCACACGAAAGGACCCGTTCGCGAAGCATTCCTTCAGCGAAAGCCCAGCCTGCATCTCATCCCCCTTCACAGGGCCCACCTGGGATGCAAGCTAACTCCAGCGTGGAGCCCTCATGGCAGGCAAACCTGATTCCAAGAACATAAGACGTTCACGCCAGCCACGTTCTATACCTGAAGAAGAAAAGGCATGTCATTGGGTGTAACGATTTCATGAAGGAATCGACCTTAACGGCTGACCCGTCGTCCAAATAGGCCTGGACAAGACCAAGCCTCTCACATTTTAGCATCTACAAGCAGGGCAATGGCCTTACGGATTTGCTCACGCGCACCAAGAAGGACGAGGACATCACCTGGCTCCAGAATTGTTTCGCGAGAAGGATTGGATTGCGTCACGCCACCCCGTGTAATCGCAATCACCGAAGCGCCCGTCCGTCCATGGATATGCAACTGTGTCAATGGTTTTCCCAACACGTGAGAATCGTTTTCCACACGACAGGTATCGACTTGCACATCAGCCAACGTTCCAGTACGCAGATGGTGAGCTAACTCAGGCAACTCCCCTCTCCGAAGCAGAAGATAACCCTCACGGCGAATTTGTTCGACTTTATCTTGGATCATGGCCTTCGGCGTCTGGTAGGTACGGAGAACCAACGCAAAAATCTCAATGGATGTTTCGAATTCCTCCGGCACGACATCATTGGCTCCTAGTTCTTGAAGATCCTGCAATTCCTTTAAATATCGTGTTCGTACGACAATATGAAGAGTGGGATTCAGTTGTCGTGCTTGCTGAACAATTCGGCGCGCGCCAAAAGGGTCAGAGGTAGCCACCACGAGTACTCGCGCCAATAAGATTCCGGCTTGAGTCAACACTCTGGGATTCGTCCCATCCCCATAGAGCATGGTCCCCCGTCCTTTTTGATCAATCTGCACGACATCAGGATTGACGTCCAGCACCACAAATGGAATCTCCATATCACTTAAAACCCTGGCAAGATTCCGGCCATTTAAGCCATAACCCACGATAATGACATGATCTCTGACTTTGATCTTGGTACTTTGCAGCGCATTGACCTGACGTCGAGGGAACCAATGTTTCAGGCGGTCAAGAGCCTCGGTTCGTCTAGCCAGGCGGGGAGCCCATTGAATCAAAAATGGCGTAATGGTCATGGACAACACCGATACGGCAAGAAAAATATTATAGGCTTGCGTGTCCAATAACCCTTCTCCCTGACCCACCCGGGCGAGAATAAAGGCAAATTCTCCCACCTGCGCTAATGCCACCCCCGTTAACAATGCAGAAGAAAGGGGAGCTCCAGCAAGGAATACCGCTCCGGTTCCTGTAAGGAACTTGCCCAACACGACAAGCACCAACAACCCCATCACCAGAATGGGAAATTCCGCGATGACCGAGGGATTCATTAACATCCCCACTGAAACAAAAAATAAACTATTAAAACTATCTCGAAAAGGAATGACTTCGGCCAGTGCCTGATGACTATATTCCGATTCAGAAATCACGAGCCCCGCGATAAATGCGCCAAGAGCCAATGACAATCCCGCGAGGGAAGTCAACCAGGCCGTTCCCAGCCCCAATACAATAATCGACAGGAGAAATAACTCTCGACTTCGAGTCCCCACAATAAGATGAAGAACATGAGGGACAAGAACCCGAGCAGCCAACACGATCAACCCCACAACCATGACGGATTTCATGAGTGTTTCGACAATGACCCGTGGATCACCATGGGAACCGGGTCCCAATACCGGCGTCAGCAAAATCATAGCCACGACGGCTAAATCCTGGAAAATAAGAATCGCCATGGTCGCCTGCCCATGCAGCGCATCAATTTCGCCTCGATCCCCCAATATCTTGAGGACAATGGCGGTACTGCTCAATGACAACAACAGTCCCCAGAAGACCGATTCTTCCCAAGATCGCCCCAGCAACCAACCCCCAAGCGCTACCGCACTCAGCATGCTTAAAATTTGCAGGGGACCACCAACCCATAAGAGCCTTCTGGAAGCCCGTATGCGCGAAAGAGAAGTTTCCAAGCCTATGGTAAACAACAACAGCACGACACCGATTTCGGCGAGTGTTTCGACTTGGTGTAGATCTGAAATGAGGTTCAGGCCGTAAGGCCCCACTAAGGTGCCAGAAACTAAAAATCCCGCAACCGCCGGTAGCCGGAGTTTTTGAAAAACAAAAACAACCAGAACAGAAATTGAAAAAATAATGAGGACATCCCGTAGGATGTGGACTTCAGTCATCATTCGGAGGTGCGGCCCTGGGCAATGACAACCATTCAGGGTATTTCCAGCAATATACGAGAACAGGATAAGGGAGACGGGGATGATCTCGAGAACCCATCATCCCTCGGATTGAGGATAATGTCTACCATCCGCTTCGCCCCATTCAACGGGCATGGACCAAAGCTAGGCCGGTTAGGATCGGAAGGAGAATCGAGATGGATCCTTCCAGGCCCATCCCGGTTAGTCGAGAAGGTCAAGAGACTTTCAAGAGTGGTCTGAAGGCGAAAAATCCTGAAAGAGCCAGGGAGCCTCCTGAGCCCTGCGTTTTTCATAGGTGGCAATGGCAGATTCATGTTGAAGCGTGAGCCCAATTCCGTCTAATCCCTTTAACAAGCAATCCTTGCGAAATGGATCCAAGGTGAACGAATACTTCTCCCCTTCAGGAAGAGTGACCACCTGCTGAGCCAAGTCGACTGTGACTTGATATTGGTCGGTATGGGCTACCCGTTCAAATAATGTTTGGATGTCTTCTCCTGGAAGCTCGACGGGGAGAATCCCATTCTGGAAACAATTATTATAAAAAATATCGGCAAAACTCGGAGCCAGAATACAACGAATGCCATAGTCCAACAAGGCCCATGGAGCATGTTCCCTTGAGGATCCACACCCGAAATTTTCACGAGTCAACAGAATCGTGGCCTTTTGATAGCGCGGTTGGTTAACAAAAAAATCAGGATCCGGAGAGCCATCTGCCCGTCGCCGCCAATCGGCAAACAATCCCTCTTTGAGGCCGGTGCGATGGATCGTTTTCAAATATTGCTTCGGGATGATTTGATCCGTATCGACATTGCCCCGATTTAACGGAGCGACCGTTCCGGTCAATATAGTAAACGCTTGCATATCTATCTCCCGTGTTATGCTAGAGTAAGTAATGCCCATTTTGAAGACAAAAGAATTCCCTTATTACCCTCACATCTTCCAATCACGAATATCCACAAAATGTCCTTCAACCGCAGCAGCAGCAGCCATGGCCGGGGAGACTAAGTGCGTCCGTCCGCCCTTACCCTGACGCCCCTCGAAGTTTCGATTACTGGTTGAGGCACATCGTTCTCCCGGTGTGAGCACGTCCGCATTCATGGCGAGGCACATACTGCACCCCGGTTCGCGCCATTCAAAACCCGCCTCGCGAAAAATCCGATCCAACCCTTCCTCTTCCGCTTGGTGTTTGACTAACCCTGATCCTGGGACCACCATAGCCTTGACGCTTTGAGCGACGCGCTTTCCTTTGACATACCGTGCCGCCACCCGCAAATCCTCAATTCGTGAGTTTGTGCAGGACCCGATGAAGACTCGATCGACCTGGATATCACATATAGGGATGCCAGCTGGCAACCCCATATATGCTAAGGCACGTTCTGTGGCGTTCCGCAATTTTTCATCCGCAATGGATCCAGGATCGGGCACATGGCCATTCACATCAGTCACCATTCCAGGATTGGTCCCCCAAGTCACTTGAGGAGAAACATCTTCACCTCGCAGCTCAACAACCTTATCAAACCTGGCTCCAGGGTCGGTTTTCAAATTCAGCCAATCCGACTTCGCCTGTTGAAACAGCGCTCCTTTCGGACTGAGGGGTCGGCTCTTCACGTATGCGACCGTCGATTCGTCTGGACTGACAAGACCAGCGCGCGCTCCCGCTTCAATAGACATGTTACAAAGGGTCATCCGGCCCTCCATTGAAAACGATCGGATCACCGAACCCGTATATTCCACGACAAAGCCGTTTCCACCACCAATACCAATTTGCCCGATAATCGCCAGAATCACATCTTTGGAAGAACAATAGTCAGGAAGCGTACCCTCCACACGAATTTCCATAGTTTTTGGTCGTTTCTGAACCAAACATTGCGTCGCCAGCACATGCTCGACCTCTGAAGTACCAATACCAAACGCCAAGGCGCCAAACGCTCCATGAGTGGAGGTATGAGAATCTCCACACACAATCGTCATCCCCGGTAGCGTCAACCCTTGTTCAGGTCCAATCACATGAACAATGCCTTGCCGAATATCCTCCATCCCATAATAGGTTATTCCAAATTCTGCGCAGTTGCCTTCCAAGGTTGAAATTTGCAAGGCACTCATGGGATCGGCAATGCCCTGCGACCGGTCGGTCGTTGGAACATTGTGATCAGGAACAGCAAGCGCCGCGGTTGAACGTCGTGGCCTTCTTCCGGCTAACCGAAGTCCTTCAAAGGCTTGAGGAGAGGTCACTTCATGCACCAAATGTCGGTCAATATATAATAAGGTCGTGCCATCTGGTTCTTCACGAACCACATGTTGATCCCAAATCTTTTCAAACAATGTTTTGCTTGCCATGGAATGTATCCTTTTTTTGAAAATTTTCCGACTCTAATTATCTACATTCATCCCCTTCTGGCAAGAGCCAGGAAGAATTTTTTCCAGAGTTGTATTCATATCCGCCTTTTCTTTGTGGTCTTTTAAGACTTCTGATATACTTTTGCCTGCGACAGGGGACAATCCAACCTTATGGCTCCACCTTCTAAATACTTAGGTGGAAATAAGTGAGTGTCGACAACGATTCATCCAGCCCAGAACCAAATTTAAGTGGTTTCCGGCCAATCGCGAACAACGACCGAACGTCGATACATCCATAAAATGGCAAAGGTTATCTATTTCCCCTGGAGCGCAGAAAGACTCTAACAATCCTAATTCCGATTCCGCCATTGTCGCCCACCCTCTGAAATTAATAGGTCTCAACACTTCCCATGGGTATATTCAATTATTTCATTAGCCATTTTTCCCAAGACATGGCCATCGATCTGGGAACCTCTTCTACCTTAATTTATATTAAGGGGAAAGGGATTGTCCTGAACGAACCTTCCGTCGTGACAGTTGAGACAAACTCAAAAAAACTACTCGCGGTTGGGGAAGAAGCGAAGCGAATGATCGGGCGAACCCCGGGCAATCTCACCGCTATTCGTCCCATGCGAGAGGGTGTTATTGCTGATTTTGACATGACGGAACACATGTTACGCCACTTTATCCAAAAAGTTCATCGCGGGGGAACTCTCCTCAGACCACGCATTATTATTGGTGTCCCATCCAGGATCACGCAAGTCGAACAACGTGCCGTCAAGGAATCGGCTGAGCTCGCTGGTGCCCGTGAAGTTTATCTCATTGAGGAACCGGTGGCCGCTGCCATTGGAGCAGGATTGCCGATTACCGAGCCTTCCGGCAACATGGTCGTCGATATCGGAGGAGGCACTACCGACATCGCCGTGATCTCCCTGGGAGGCATCGTTTACAGTGAATCGGTCCGTATCGCGGGCGATCAACTAGATGGAGCCATCACCAGCTATCTCAAGCGGGAATACAGCTTGTTAATCGGCGAACATATGGCAGAACGCATCAAGATGGAAATCGGCTCAGCCTACCCTCTGCCTGAAAAAAAGCAAATGGCCGTCAAAGGGCGAGATGTGGTGTCCGGGATTCCCAGAACGATCCTCGTTGACGACAGTGAAATACGAGAAGCGTTACAAGATTGCCTCACCACCATCATCCGAGCTATCCGTCTGGCCTTGGAAAACACTCCGCCTGAATTGGCAGGGGATATTATTGACCGGGGGATCGTGCTGACCGGAGGCGGATCGATGCTTCAAGGGCTGGATAATCGACTACGTGAAGAAACGTCTTTACCCATTGTTACGGTCGATGATCCCTTAACCTCGGTTGTCCTGGGAGTAGGGAAAACTCTTGAGGAATTCAGCCTCCTTCGAAAAATTTCTTCGCATTCCAGGCTGAACCCCTGAGCTTCCCTCAATTTGCATGCCTCGATCAGAGCCAAATTTTCCCATATCCACAAGTATCCGGCGAGTTCTAGGAGTTATCTTCATTCTATTCCTCGCCCTCCTGCTGTTTCTGCCCCGACAATCTCAGGAATGGTTGAGTCATGTGGGAGGGCCTTTCGCACGAATTCTGGAAGTCCCCCTTCATGTTGTCGCCTCGATACAGGATTCTATCCGTCACGCTTGGGACCACTACATCGCCTTACAGAATGTGTGGGAAGAAAACCAACAGCTAAAGCAGGAAGTTCAGCGCTTACAAGGTGAGCAGAATTTCCTTCGAGAACATGCCATCATTGCCATGCAATTTCAACAATTGCTGGCGTATCAGGAAACCACACCCATGACGACCCTTCCGGCTCGAATCATCGGCCGGAATGTGTCTAATTGGTATCGGGCAATGATCATCAATAAGGGCAGCCAAGACGGCATTCATCCGGAAATGGGAGTTATCACCGATGCCGGAGTAGTAGGTCGTGTCGTACGAGTAAACCCCACGACGGCGGTCGTGCTTCTTCTTTCCGACCCCAACGTCGCGATTACCGGGATGATTCAAAAAAGCCGGGATGAGGGTCTGGTACAGGGAACCCCTCAAGGAACCATTCATATGAAATATCTGCCTCCTCTATCGCCTGTCCAACCTGGAGATCCAGTGGTCACATCTGGATTAACGGATGATTTTCCCCGTGGACTCCAAATTGGCCGGATTCAACAGGTTAACAAAGCCGATACCGACTTATTTCAATTGGGTGAAATTGATCCAATTGTCGATTTTGCCAAGCTGGAAGCGGTCCTGGTCATTACCTCGTTTCAGCCTGCTCCCCCTTCATCATTACCAAAACCGCCTGTCTCCCCTTCTCCCTAAGATAATCTCGTGACTATTTTTCTCGACATCCTTCTGTGCTTTGGAGTGGTTCTGGCTCAAGCCACCTTTAGCACAATTCTATCCGCCAAAGGGATTTACCCTGACTTATGTTTCATTCTAGCCTGTGTAATGGGATTTCACTCTGGAGAATACAAAGGACTCATGATCGGACTGACGGTGGGACTTTTCCAAGATTTATTCAGTCCTGGCGGTATTGGGCTCAATATGATCTTAAAGGGACTCGCGGGAGCCCTGGCGGGCGTCACAACCCACACGTTTTCCACCGTCACCAGTCCCGCAATCTTGCTTGTCAGCTTCGCCCTGTCGTTAGGATGCGGATTGGCCTCTCTCGTTGTGGCATATCCGGTTGTGGATGCCCCGATCCTTTTTCACGCCCTCTCCTCCGGACTTCTCCCGCAAGGACTCTATAATAGCCTCCTGACCTTGGGAATGTTCTGGGTTATTAAGTGCATTGGCCCATCGCTGAGTATGGTACACTTAGGACGGGGACCACGATAAGACCCGCACAATGCTGGATACTTCCCGCCAGGCTAATGAACTTGCCGATATTCAAAATCGGTTAATATTCGTCAAGATCGGCTTTCTGATGCTATTGGTGTTGCTGGGGTTACGCCTTTGGCAATTACAGGTTCGAGATGGATTGCACTATCAAGAACTTGCCCGCGACAATCGCACTCGATCCATTGTCTTAGAACCGGCTCGAGGACTTCTGTATGATCGAAACGGCGAACTCCTCGCCAATAATATCCCCAGCTTCCAACTGTATGTTTCCTTGGAAGACATACAGGACCGTGAGGCCATTTTAGCTCAGTTACCTCATTACGTAGATATTGACCAACAAGAGATTTCCAATAAACTTTCAATAAAAAGCCGAAGAGGCCGAGTCAAGATCAAAGCCGACATTACGCTGAAAGAGGCGGCACTCATAGAGTCGCACCGGCTTGAACTCCCCGGTGTGGTGATTCAGCCGGAATATCAGCGTCACTATCCACTTAACACTTACGCCTCGCACGTCCTGGGTTACGTGGGTGAAATTTCCGAATCACAGCTTAAAGATCCGGAATTTTCCCATCTTCAGGGAGGACGCATCATCGGGCAAAATGGAGTGGAGCGGACATTTGATGAATATCTTCTTGGAGAAACCGGAGAGGAAGTGATTGAAGTCGATGCGCTGGGGTATCCAAAACGGTCTCTCTCAGTTCGACGTCCCCTGGCCGGGGATGACCTGTACCTGACGCTCGACATTCGCCTTCAGCGCCTCGCAGAGGACCTTCTTGGGCAGGAAGCGGGGGCCATTGTTGCCCTGGATCCCTGGAATGGGGACGTTCTGGCTCTGGCGAGTAAACCCGGGTTTAATCCCAATGATGTTTCGGGAGGGATTAGTGCCAAGGACTGGCAACGATTTCTCAAGGATACACGCCACCCTCTCACCAATCGCGCCATTCAAGGGCAATATCCTCCAGGGTCGGTATTTAAAATCATTATGGCCGCGGCCCTCTTGGAGACTAAAACCCTCAGCGCACAGGAAATGATACCCTGCCATGGAACATTTCCCTTTGGAAGGCGGGTCTTTCGTGATTGGAAGGCAGGAGGCCACGGGCAGGTCGACTTAACCAAAGCTATCGCGGAATCGTGCGATGTCTACTTTTACAAAGCTGGCAATCAATTGGGCATTGATCCCATCGCCACTTATGCTCGTCAATTCGGATTAGGTGAAAAAACCGGGATTGCGCTCCCTTCCGAACGGTCCGGCCTTGTCCCTTCCTCGGAATGGAAAAAAAGGGTCAAACGGGAACCATGGTACCCTGGCGAAACCATTTCCATTTCTATTGGACAAGGATTTTTAACCGTGACTCCCATTCAGATGGCGAAAGTGGCTTCCATCGTAGCAACCAATGGACGAGTGGTCCAACCCCGCTTGCTCAAAGCCACTCGACTTCGGCGAACCGGCACACTCAAAGAAAAGCCTGAGCCACCTATTCAGCAATTGGCCATATCTCCCCAAACCTTTGCCCAGATCAAGGAAGGATTGGCGGCAGTCGTCACGAAGGGAACAGCCAAACTGGCGCAATCAGAATTCGTGACCATTGCAGGCAAGACTGGAACGGCACAAGTTGTTGCCCTGAAACCGGATGGGGACAAGGATAAAAACAAGGAGCCTCAAAAGGAATTTCGAGACCACGCGTGGTTTGTGGCCTTTGCTCCCGTAGACCACCCGAAGATTGCCGTGGCGGTATTAGTAGAACACATGGGGCATGGAGGCTCAGCGTCCGCCCCGTTGGCCAAGACACTCATCGAAGCCTATATGGGTTTTGAGACCACCCAAGAGCCTTCTCTTTGATGAGAAATCCGCTCTCTTAAGGATGGAGAACAACGCATCTCATGTCATTAATGAACGACAATGTGAATCGCCGTGGACTGGATACCTTCGATTGGTGTTTCCTAGGTGTCATTATGGCCATTATCTCTGTGGGCATCCTATCAATTTATAGCGTTACCAACCCTCAGTCGACGACCGGATTCCCTATTTATCTTAAGCAGGCCACATGGATGGTCGTCGGCTCCTTAGCCTTTCTCGTCGCGGTCGGTATTGATTATCACAAGCTCGCCCGTCTTTCGTATCTGCTCTATGGGATCGGACTGATCTTACTTATCATCGTGTTAATCGCAGGAAAAACCAGTCGGGGCTCTCAACGATGGATTCCTCTCGGCCCTTTTGCGGTCCAGCCCTCAGAATTCATTAAGATTCCATTGCTACTCATGCTGGCTGCCTACTATGGGGCAACCACCCGTGAAGGCTGGGTTCGTCGATTGATCATACCCGGACTGATTGTGCTTCCAGGATTTCTACTCATCCTCAAGCAACCTGACCTGGGAAGTAGCTTGGGCTTTCTAGCCATTTTTCTTGTGGTCATTCTCACGGTGGGCATGAAATCCAAGGCATTTGGGTTTGTGATTTTGGCGGCACTGATGTTGTTCCCCTTTGCCTGGGGCGGGGTCTGGGGCTCCCTTCACGAGTACCAACAGGATCGGATTCTCAGCTTTGTCGATCCCAATTCTGATCCGGGCGGCAAAGGTTATCACGGGCTTCAATCGCGCATCGCCATCGGTTCAGGCCAATTACTGGGAAAAGGATTATATGGGGGAACGCAAACCCAGTTTAAATTTCTTCCTGAGGGCCACACCGATTTTGTATTTGCAGTTTTCGCAGAGGAATGGGGCTTTATTGGGTCAATAGTCTTACTTTCCTTATATATTCTCTTATTTTTGATGGGTTTAGAAATCGCGTTGAAAGCCAAAGACATCGTTGGGACCCTCTTGGCTGTCGGAGTGGTCACCATGATAGCCTTTGGAGTTGTCGTCAATATTGCCATGACATCCGGACTGGCACCCGTTGTGGGCATTCCTCTTCCTCTCATGAGCTATGGAGGTAGCGCCATGGTTGTGAATCTCACAGCTCTGGGACTCTTGCTCAACGTAAAACGGAGACGTCTGTCACTCCTTTAGGTATCATGTACGCTGTGGCTTGATTTTGATAGCGTGGGCCAGATTATCACACAAAGCGGGAAACAACGGAGAATTTGAATCAGAAAAGTCCCACAGCCGTGGATTTTTTCACATACTTGCGGGAACAAGGAAGTGGACACACAGAACCATCCTCAAATGGTTCCATAACAGTATTCATTTACAATTATTGACAGAATGGGCACAAAGCTATTTCAGATTTTGATAGGCAGATCCAACAAATTGGCTCAGCCACATCAGCGACATCTCTTCACCAAGAATGTTGACGAAGAATAGCTTCTGGTCCCTTCTGAGAATGTAGGGAGATCACTATGGGAGTAGAAATTGCGATTAGTGTCACTCGTGAAGAAACACGGGTTGCCGTGCTCGACAATCGTGTCGTGACAGAATTGTATGTCGACCGTCCAAGAAAAAAAGATTTTGTGGGGGACATTTACAAAGGCAAAGTCATTAAAGTTCTGCCGGGTATGCAAGCGGCCTTTGTCGATATCGGACTGGATCGGGCCGCATTCATCCACGTATCTGATCTATCGGTCGGAACGGAACCCGGGGATACTCTTGTGGACAGTGAAGAGGATGAACGCAGTCAGGAGGTGCCGCGCCCTCGACGCCAAACAGCACGTCCCATCGAAAATCTGTTGACAGAAGGGCAAGAACTTCTGGTCCAAATTTCCAAAGGCCCCATCGGCACCAAGGGACCTCGAATTACCACGTACGTCTCCCTCCCCGGACGATTTTTAGTGCTCATGCCCAATGTCGACCATATTGGTGTGTCGCGAAGAATTACGAACGACGAAGAGCGTCATCGGCTGAAGGACCTTATGCGGCGCATCCGGAAACCCGAATATGGATATATTGTCAGGACCGTGTGCGAAGATGTACCGGAAGAGGATCTGCAAACAGACGTCAGATTCCTAAGCGCGTTATGGGAAGATACGCTCAAAGCGGCCAACAGCCAACCGGCTCCGTCCCTTTTGCATACGGATCTGTCTCTCCCGCTGCGGGTGGTTCGAGACTTATTCACGAAAAAAGTTGATCGACTATTAATTGACGCCAAAGCGGATTTTGAGGAAGTGAAGGATTTTGTCCGTCGCTATCTTCCGGAACAAGCGGCGCGCGTTCATTTCTATGACAAGAAGCAGGAAGGGTTATTCGATCACCTGGGGATCGAATTGGAAATTACCAGAGCCCTGAGTCGGAAAGTCTGGCTTAAGTCCGGAGGCCACATTGTCATTGATCACACAGAGGCCATGACCGTGGTGGACGTCAATACGGGGCGGTTTGTGGGAAAACGCGACCAGGAAGAAACGATTTTAAAAAACAATCTGGAAGCCGCAAAAGAAATTGGCTATCAGATAAAATTACGAGGCATTGGCGGTATTATCATCATTGATTTCATTGACATGGAACGGGAACGGAACCGTGAAAAAGTGTATCAGGCTACCCTGGACGCCCTAGCGGGCGATAAGGCTCAAACACGTATTTCCCGCATATCCGATCTTGGGCTCATCGAGATTTCCCGTGAACGTGTCCGGGAAGATCTGTTACGGACATTATCGGAAGTTTGTAGTGACTGTGAGGGGAGAGGGTACACCAAATCCACCATGACGGTGGCGTATGAAATCTTTCGGGATATCCGGCGCATCGGAATGACTCGTGGACAACCACAACAAATTGTGGTCGGGGCCAACCCCAAAGTTATTGAGCTCATCTTCGAAACCGAACACAGTAGCATTGAGCAACTCGAACAGGAATTTCAACAACCAATATTATTTGAGGCGGATCCATTACTCCACCTTGAGCAATATGACATCGTCGTGGTGGGAAAATTGACCTCACGCGCCGAATCTCGGACCGCATCCTAACCACAAGAGAACGATTGAATCATGAACGATGTCCTCCACGATTCATTCTCATTATCCGTAACACTTGTCTCCAGGAACAGAAAGGAATGGGGACCCAGATCTCCCCTCCAACGCTGGAAAACTCCGGAGGTCTTCATCCTCCGGAGTCCAACCTGGAGCCGTTTCTGGATGGAGAGCCATGCAGGCAGATCATTTCACAATGATTTCCAGACTCGTATTCGCCATCCTCACAAAGGATCTGGATGACCTCAACCCTGCAAGGCTGGTTGGAACTTCTGGCAGTCAAAGGACTTGGCCCTGTTACTTATACCAGACTCATCAACCGGTTCGGCTCACCAGAAGCCATTCGCTCCTTGAACACCCATACACTCGTATCAATGGGTGAAATTTCTCCATCATTGGCCACGGCCATTCATCAACCCATATCTGGTGAGGCACAAGATCGCATTGCCAAAGAATTGCAGGCCGTGCAGGATGGGCGATACGCTATCCTGACACTCGCAGACGCTCACTATCCGCCCCGATTAAAAACCATTACGGATCCTCCTCCGGTACTCTGGTATACAGGCCAGCTCCAAGAGCGGGATCAACAGGCCCTTGCCGTCGTCGGCTCAAGAAAAGGCTCGCACATCGGGCGGACATTCACACGACAACTGAGCGGCGATTTAGCTGCACTGGGCTTTACGATTGTGAGTGGCCTGGCCAGAGGCATTGATGCCGCGGCCCACGAAGGCGCACTGGCTGCATCTGGGAGAACCCTGGCGGTTCTTGGATGCGGCATTGACCGCACCTATCCGCCTGAGCACGGTCCGCTACGACAACGCATTGAACAGCAGGGAGCCGTTCTCTCTGAATTTCCCATGGGAACCCCTCCACATTCCTACCATTTTCCTCAACGGAATCGGATCATTAGTGGACTCTCACTTGGTGTGATCGTCGCGGAAGCCACCTCGCGCAGTGGGTCTCTCATTACCGCTCGGATGGCCCTAGAGCAAAACCGTGAAGTCTTTGCCGTACCGGGAAATGTGACCAATACGTTGACTCGTGGCCCTCACCGGCTTATTAAAGAGGGAGCGAAATTAGTCGAAAATTCTTTAGATGTTGTGGAAGAAATTCTTCCTATGTTAGAACCCTCCTTCCGGGAGCAACTCGAGAAACAACAAGGCGCGTTTCAGCCTCAACCGTCCGCGCCTGCCCTAGGAACAGAGGAACAACATCTATTGGATTGCATTTCACTGGAACCTGTTTCCCTGGACGATTTAATCAATCAATGCTCCTATGCCCCATCCGAAGTCATGAGCATTCTCTTGTCTTTGGAGATCAAAGGGCTTATAAAGCAGATACCGGGCCTACAGTATCTCCGGATGGGTATTGGATAGTAGACCAGCATGTCTTTTCCCTCTGGAAAATTTTACTCGTAAACAAATCATGATTTTCATCACTGTCTATGCCTAAATCACTCGTCATCGTCGAATCGCCTACCAAAGCCGAAACCCTGTCCAAATATTTTGGATTCAATGACCAAGCCTTGGCATCTGTGGGTCATCTTAAAGGCGTCCCGAAGAGCAAACTGGGCATTGACCTCGAACACAACTTTGAGGGTTCTGTCGCAAAAAATAGATTTGTAAGATACGCCACTTGTTTTCATGTTGGACCGAGTTGAAAGAAACCAGTAAAGTTAGCCATTTTCATCTGTCAGACACGGAGCTAAAACCCCTTATTGCCTTCAAAAAAATTTGCGAAATAACCGTCGGCAGGCTAGCCTTGGCGGCTGGCTGGAATGGCTGCGGCCGCTGGAAAAAATGAGTTGAACACCCAGCCTAACTTGCCTCTACCCAACGCCATCATTATGATGAGCACGCGAAAAAACCAGTCACATCGCAGCAGGTGGATTGTGACGACGCCATTTTCGCCCTGAGTTTGTAGTGGATCTTGCACGCGTGAGTATCGGCTTCCCTTACATCAAAGATACCAAAGGAGCCTTTCCTGGTAGTGGTTGCTAATGAGTAAATCGTTGATAATTGCCGAGAAGCCCTCGGTTGCAGCCGACATCGCGCATTCGCTTGGCGGACTGAAACGCGAGAAGGATTATTTTGAAGGTGCCGACTATGTTGTAACTTCAGCCGTTGGGCACCTACTTGAAATCAAGGCGCCTGACGACGTAGAGGTCAAACGTGGCAAGTGGTCTTTTGCCA
Source organism: Nitrospirales bacterium (assembly GCA_049289415.1). Classification (GTDB taxonomy): domain Bacteria; phylum Nitrospirota; class Nitrospiria; order Nitrospirales; family UBA8639; genus Nitrospira_E. Next base: position 12,614 of record JBATLR010000446.1, on the reverse strand, counting down.
ACCTGCCGGTCATTCCCGATCACTTTGACCTGAACCCAATCACCCGCACCGAGGACCGGCTCAAGTTGCTCGCCAAGCTGATCAGCCGCAAAGATATCGACCGAATTATCAACGCCTGTGACGCCGGGCGCGAAGGCGAGCTGATCTTCAGACTGATTGTCCAACACACGAAGGCCAAGCAACCGACAAGCCGGCTTTGGCTGCAGTCCATGACGCCCAAGGCCATTCGCGAAGCATTTGAGGGGCTGCGCGATGATGAACAAATGAAGCCGCTCGCTGATGCCGCCCGCTGCCGAGCAGAAGCAGACTGGCTGGTTGGCATTAACGGCACCCGGGCTATGACGGCGTTCAACTCCCAAGACGGGGGCTTTTACCTCACCACCGTTGGCCGGGTTCAAACACCCACCCTGACCATCGTCGTGGAGCGCGAGGAACAGATCAAGCAATTCGTCTCCCGGCCCTACTTTGAAGTGCATGCCCAGTTTGATGTCGAGGCCGGACAGTATTCAGGTCGCTGGTTTGATACGGACTTCAGAAAGAATGACGAAGATGCGGAACGGCGCGCAGAAAGACTTTGGGAACGCAATCAGGCTGAAGCAATCAGGCAGGCCTGCCAGAGTCAGCAGGCGGTGGTCACTGAAGAAACCAAGCCGACGACGCAAAGCGCACCGATGCTGTTTGACCTGACGAGTCTGCAACGTGAAGGCAACGCCCGGTTTGGCTTTTCGGCCAAGACAACATTATCGCTGGCGCAAGCGCTCTATGAACGCCACAAGGTGTTGACGTATCCAAGAACCGATTCGCGCGCGCTGCCTGAAGACTATCTCTCTACCGTGCAAGATACCCTGGGCATTCTGCGTGATGAGGCAAGTGAGCGTTTGTCAGCCATGACCGGCGGCAGCGGCGGCAATCCAATAGGGCCGCATGCGGCGAAAATTCTGAACAATGACTGGGTCCAACCAAACAAGCGTATTTTCAATGACGCGAAAATTTCTGATCACTTCGCCATTATTCCCACATTGCAGGCACCCAAGAACCTCAGCGAAGCCGAAGCCAAGATATACGACCTGGTCGTGCGTCGATTCATGGCGGCCTTTTTCCCACCTGCGGAGTTTCGAAACACCACCCGTATTTCCCAGATTGACAGGCACCACTTCAAAACCGAAGGCAAGGTGATGGTCAAGCCGGGTTGGTTGGCCATTTACGGCCGTGAAGCCATTGCTGGTGAGGGCACGCTCGTCGCGGTTGGGGAGAATGAAAAAGCCACGGTTAGCGATATTGAAATTCGCGACATGGCGACCAGACCACCGGCCAGATATACCGAAGCCACACTGCTTTCCGCGATGGAAGGCGCCGGTAAGCTGATTGATGATGATGACTTGCGCGAAGCCATGTCTGGAAAAGGTCTGGGCACACCGGCAACCCGCGCAGCGATCATCGAAGGCTTAATTAGCGAGAACTATCTATTGCGCAAAGACAAGTCACTGATGCCCACCACCAAGGCCTTTCAACTGTTGACCTTATTGCGCGGCCTCGGAGTGACCGAACTCACGATGCCGGAACTGACCGGCGAATGGGAAAGCAAACTTTCGCAGATAGAACGAGGTCAGTTGGACCGCGAAGCGTTCATGCAACAAATCAGCAAGATAGTTGAACAAATTGTTGCGAGGGCCAAAAACTACGGCGCAACAACCGTTCCAGGCGATTACTCAATATTGCAGTCACCCTGCCCCAAATGCGGCGGCCTGGTCAAAGAAAACTACAAACGGTTTTCCTGCACACAATGCGATTTTTCAATTACGAAAATTCCGGGCAGCCGTCAATTAGAAGTACCCGAAGCAGAAATTCTGATTGCCGAACGCACGATTGGTCCGTTGCAGGGATTTCGCAGTCGGCTTGGCCGGCCGTTTGCGGCAATCCTCAAACTGAACGATGAACACAAGCTTGAATTTGACTTCGGTCAAAATGATGACGATGAAAACAGTGAACCGGTTGATTTTCACGGCCAAGAATCACTGGGCAGTTGCCCGAAGTGTCAGTCAGCGGTTTATGAACATGGAATGAATTATACTTGTGAAAAGGCGGTCGGTCCGAACAAGACTTGCGACTTTCGAACAGGCAAAGTCATACTGCAACAGGAAATCGAACCCACTCAGATCAGAAAATTGCTGAGCGAAGGCAGAACCGAATTGCTGACCGGCTTTGTTTCATCACGAACCCGTCGCAAGTTCAAGGCCTACCTGAAGCGCGGGGATGACGGGAAAGTCGGCTTCGAATTTGAGGCCCGGAAACCCAAGACCGGCGACGACCAGGCCACGAGCGACAAAAAGTTGCCCGCGAAGAATGCCGAGACCAAGAAACCGTCGGCAAAAAAATCGGTTACGAAGAAACCAGCTCGTACAGCCAAAAAACTCAAACCCCGCTAATGATCGGGGAACGCGGTCGATTTGGAAATTTTCTCGCCTGCTCTCAATACCCTGAATGTAAAACCACAAAACCCTTAAAGCTAGGCGTCAAATGCGTTGTCAAGGATTGCGGGGGAGACTTGGTTCAAAAGGACACAAAAAAAGGCAAGACATTTTATTCCTGGAGCAATTATCCTACTTGAACCGTTGCGATCTGGGATCGACCCATTAATCGTCCCTGCCCACAATACCAGGCTCCATTCTTGATCGAAAAAGTCAGGAAACACACGGGAAGCAAAATTCTCTGTCACAATGCGGGTATGAGGAAATAGCGACACCAAGGGAGAAGAACCCGGAACCAGCTTAAGATCCGACAGCGGGCTTGATCCCTTTCTGATGCTCAAAGACTTTGATGGGCTCACCTTTGCCATGAATAAACTCTTCAGTCACCAACACCTCTTTCACCTCCGCCTGCGACGGCAGCTCATACATCAAGTCCAACATCACCGACTCTAAGACCGCCCGAAGTCCACGCGCTCCTGTTTTTTGCAGATGGGCCTTTTTGGCAATCGCCAATAGCGCTCCATCGGCAAACTTTAATTTCACTTTATCCAAGGACAATAACTTCTGATATTGCTTGATCAAGGCGTTTTTGGGTTCCGTTAAAATGCGAACCAATGCCGGTTCATCCAATTGATCAAGAGCCGCGACAATCGGCAGACGACCGATAATTTCAGGAATTAACCCATATTGGAGTAAATCTTCCGGTTCCACCTTGGAGAATAAGTCACCAATTTGATGTTGCCCACGTATCTGTACATCGGCGCCAAAGCCCATCCGCTTTTGGTTCAACCTCCGCTCAATGATGGAATCCAACCCCACGAACGCCCCACCACAAATAAATAATATATTGGTCGTATTGACTTGAATAAACTCCTGATGAGGATGCTTTCTTCCCCCTTGAGGCGGAACATTGGCCACGGTCCCTTCAATGAGTTTCAACAATGCCTGCTGGACACCCTCACCGGAGACATCACGGGTAATCGAAGGGCTATCGGCCTTGCGGGTAATTTTGTCAATTTCATCAATGTACACAATGCCCCGTTCTGCACGCTCAACTTCATAGTCTGCAGCCTGTAGAAGCTTCAAAATGATATTTTCAACATCTTCACCGACATACCCGGCTTCCGTCAGCGTCGTCGCATCTGCAATCGTAAATGGTACATCCAGGTAATGGGCTAGTGTCTGGGCAAATAAGGTCTTTCCTGTTCCGGTCGGTCCGACAATCAGAATATTGCCCTTTTGAAGTTCAACATCCCCAATTTCATTTGCTGATATGCGCTTATAATGATTATAGACGGCAACCGAGAGAACCTTTTTTGCCTGATCCTGTCCGATAATGTATTGATCAAGATGTTGGTGGATATCCACCGGCTTGCACAGTTTCGCCGAAATCTCCTGGCGAGACTCCTGCCAATCCTCGGAGATAATTTCATTACACAAGCCGACACATTCATCACAAATATAGACGGTCGGACCCGCAATGAGTTTTCGAACCTGATCACGGCTCTTGCCACAGAAGGAGCAACGAAGATTGGCTTCGGACTTCGCTTGTCTCGCCATAAGATATGCCTCCTTTGCCCTTAATCCTTACTTTTTGAACTTGACTTGGTGTCGTCCTTGTGCCCCTTTTCCTGACTCCGAACGATGACCTCATCAATTAATCCGTACGCTTTGGCTTCTTCCCCCGATAAAAAATAATCCCGTTCGGTATCTTGAGAGATTTTATCCAGAGGCTGCCCTGTGTGATAGGCCATAATTTCATTCAATTTTTCGCGGATTTTCAAAATCTCGCGGGCATGAATATCAATCTCCGTCGCTTGGCCCTGAAATCCTCCCATCGGTTGATGAATCATCACGCGTGCATTGGGAAGAGCAAAACGCTTACCTTTAGTCCCTGCGGTTAATAGCAAGGCTCCCATGCTTGCCGCCTGACCTAAACAGATGGTGTTGATGGGCGACCTCACATATTGCATGGTATCATAGATCCCCATTCCCGCCGTCACACTTCCGCCGGGCGAATTGACATACAGATGAATGTCCTTTTCCGGGTCTTCGGATTCCAAGAACAACAGCTGTGCAATGACGACATTCGCAAACACATCATCAATCGGGGCTCCGATGAAGATGATCCGGTCCTTCAAAAGACGTGAGTAAATATCATATGACCGTTCACCTCGGTTCGTTTGTTCAATAACCATCGGAATGAGCATTCCCTGAGACCTCCTCGTGTTGTAAATAGGTATCAAATACAGATATCAGAACAGGTGCATTCAGAAGGGTCGTACGACCCGTTACCCCTGAATGACCGCATTTTGATAGACGAACTGCAAGGCTTTTTCCGCCTTCATCCGCTCGCGGAACTCCTCCTGCGCACCCTGCCCACCGGCTTCGACCATGCGTTGAATTTCACCAACCGGGAGCTTTAAGGAGGTGGCCAGTTTTTGAATTTCGGCGGTCACCTCATCCTCGGTGACATGAAGGCCTTCTTTCTGAACGATCGCATCCAGAATCAAACTCAGCTTCACACGCCGCTTAGCTTCCGGATGCAATTCTTGTTGGAGGCGCTTAGCCTCTTCTTGTAATCGTAAGGGCTCTTCCACGTCATCTTCACGATGGGCATGGCGATGGTCCTTCAGCATTTTTTGTCGAATGAGCGTCTGAAGCTCCCGTTCAATCAGGACCTCAGGAATTTCAAAGTGGTGCATCTGCAACAAGCGTTCAATCACCTGATCTTTATACCCTTCTTCAAGATCCTGTTTCAGGAAATTATCCAATTGGGTGTTGATGGTGGTTTTGAGATGCTCCAGTGAATCGTAGTCGCCGCAATCCTTGGCGAATTCATCATCCAGTTCAGGGAGTTTCTGCTCTTTCACCGCATCAATCGTCACCTTGAGGACCATGGTCTTTCCGGCGAGGTGAGGATCAGGATGATTGGCGGGAAAGGGTTGCGGAATATCAATCCTGTCACCGGCCTGTTTTCCGATGAGATACTCATCTAATTCCACACCCAGAATCGGCGACTTGGACCCAATGTGCAGAAGATGCCCTTTTTTCTGAGTTCCTTCCAATGGCTGATCCTCTACAAACCCCTCAATAGACAACACCGCATGCAATCCTTCACGAAGAGGGGTTCCTTCAGGAACCACGTCAAGCTCGGCATGTTGCTCCCGGAGGCTCTGGAGAGCCTTTTCAACCTGATCATCTGTGACCGTACGAGCATCCCGTTTCAAAGAAATAGGATTCGGTGGTCGATAATCCCCTAATTGAATAGTGGGCTTTATTTCCACTGTAGCCGTAAAGGTAAATGGACTATTGGACTTCACTTTCATTCGTTCCAATGGGGGAATATCAACAAGAATAGGGACCACCCCGGCTTCCTTCACCGCTCGTTGATAATAATCGGGCACCAACCGCTGCACCACATCTTGCTCAACAAGATCGGCATACCGTTGTTCTAATAACGCGATTGGCGCTTTCCCAGGTCGAAATCCAGGAATTTTGGCTTGACGCCTCAACTGGGCATACACCTTTTGAAATTCGCTTTTGACGGCTTCTTCGGGAACTTCAATTTTTAACGACCGTTTCACCGGCCCGAGCTCTGTCATTTCTAACTTCATAAGAGCATTCATCCTTGTAAAAGAATACAATAAAGAATATAAATGTTAAGAAATGGTGCGAGAGGGGGGACTTGAACCCCCACGGTTACCCACGAGATCCTAAGTCTCGCGCGTCTGCCAGTTCCGCCACTCTCGCCCGTAACCGTTTTCGCCTCATTCCATCGACTTTAAAAAGAGGTTCTCTTCCCTGGAATCCTCAGGGTAAACAAAAGCCCTCCACTCTACCAAGCCTCCCTATTATAAAACGTCCATCTCCTTCAGGCCATCCTAAAATTCAGGTAACGAAAATAGTCCTCCCGGAAGCACTGCAACTAAAATCCGAGTTGATCGGGGGGAAATATTCGAAGATGAACGATTCAATCGTCCTCCTTAACCCGATCGGAGGCTTCATCTCCCCCTCATCTAGTCATAATGCTACTTGATGAGTATGGGATGAAGTGTGTAGAAAAACCCCCACCAGCCAAACTATACCCACAATTAGACGATTAGAACAGACCAATGACCACATGCGCATTATCGAAGGGAGCAAACACCACCCACCGGCTTTCTCAACCTTCCTATGGAGTTTCCCTCTTGATCGACTTGAGGGAGTTGGGTAAGGTAACACCCTATGACCTTAAAACAGCTCTATCAAGATATTTACCAGAAATTCCTGGATAAAAAAGATGAATATCAAGGGTATGACTTTCAAGAGTCACCGGTAGGGTCCGCGACCCCACCCTCACCCACTTTTGCGGATCACGTCAAATGGTGGACCTGGAATCGTCCTAGCCGGCTACAAAAAATCAGAAAAGACCGGGATCAGCAACAACAGGACATCATCAACATACAATCCCCTCCGCCAAGCAAAGATTAAGAACTGCGGAGCATTCCCTCGCCTCATGCAGAGCTTCTTCCAGGCCACAGTTCGACTGTACCATCAAGCGCTGCTCGCCTCGATCCAATCCTTCACACGCGCGTGGATCTTGATTCCGGTCCTCCTCGCCTTTGCCTTAGGCCTCGTGCTTGTCACCTCCCTCATCGCTCCGCTTGGAATGATCGGAGGGTTTATCCTGGGTGCCCTCAATGCCCTTGTCATTGGTTCCACCCTGAGCCTGACGGAACAGGCCGTCCTTGGCGCGCGTCGTGTGAGTTGGCCGGATATCTTGCCAAGTATGGGGCAATATTTTTGGGAGGTCATTTCTGTTGGATTTATGGTGTGGTTTCCCTTGTTATTCCTCGAAATGGGGCTACAGACCAATCCCTACCAACCGCTGATCGGCACAGCCGTATTTTTCTTAATTTTCGTCTTACTCAATCCGGTACCGGAAGTAATCTACCAGAGCCGGAACGGATCCGCCCTCGAGGTTGTCCGGGAAAGTTATGATTTTGTCGTTGAAAATTGGATCGAATGGTTTTTGCCTGTGGCCATCGTCTTCGGCCCATTCGGCCTGACATTTTTCTTTGAAATGTCCAGCCAGGCGGGAAGGCGGGGGGGGCTGGACTTCTGGCATCTCATCACGTTGCCCTTTTCCGTGCTATCTGAGTGGCTCTCTTTGTTAGGAATGTCCTCCGATTTGAGTTTTGTTATCGTCCTCGGACTCACTCCCATTGTGACGGTTTTCATGCTCTTCTTTCGGGGCCATTTGTTTGCCGCCCTGCATCGATCTTCACGACGCCAACGAATGTTCCAATCCCGAACCTCCTAACATGATATAGGGAAGACATGGAACGTTGAGGATTGAATGGCCAAAAACAGGGTTGGCGTTCTCTCCTTGTCCCTTCCTCGCCCTACTCGTAACTATTCCCCCTCCTTGCTTGTCGCCCCCAGACCCCCATGGTAAGATGGCAACCTTTCACCAAACAGATCCCCGGTGAAAAAGATAACTAAGATGGGATGAACAGATCCCCTCCAAAAGACAAACGGCTTCATCAGAGGTTCAGCCGCCGCAAAGTAGATACCCATTCGCGGAGAGGTGCGAGAGTGGCCGAATCGGCGTGACTGGAAATCACGTGTGCCAGCAATGGTACCGTGGGTTCGAAACCCACCCTCTCCGCCATATTTGGTCCGCCGTGAGGATCACTGATATCCTCAAAAGATGATTTTCGCCAGTCCGTGAGGCGATGAACCATCGAGACTGCATTTAGGGGCTGGGCCCTGTGCGACAGAATCCTGCAAACCCCGCCAGGTCCGGAAGGAAGCAACGGTACGTGGGCTAGTCTGTGTGCCGCAGGATCACCTGGCCCCGACTAACTTTATCGGCTGGCTCTCCGTGTTTTGGTACCGGACGGCAGTCCTCGAGGACACATAACGAACCGCTCTTTTCCTGATTAACGCGAATTATGGAATTTCAAGTTTCCGCACGGAAATACCGCCCGACCAATTTCCAGGAAGTCCTGGGGCAGTCCCATGTCGTGCAAACACTCACCAATGCGATCGACCGCAAACGGGTCGCCCATGCCTATGTCTTCTCCGGCATGCGGGGAGTCGGCAAAACCACTGTCGCGCGCATCCTGGCCAAGTCCCTTAACTGTGAACAAGGTCCCACCAGCCATCCCTGTGGAACTTGCCCAAGTTGCGTCGAAATCACCCGAGGCAACTCGGTAGATGTCATCGAGATTGACGGAGCGTCGAATACCGGCGTGGACGATGTCCGTGAACTGCGTGAAAACGTCAAATTTGCACCCTTTCATGGCACGTACCGTGTCTACATCATCGACGAAGTCCACATGCTGTCCAACTCGGCCTTTAACGCCCTGCTTAAAACACTTGAGGAACCCCCGAGTCACTCCGTCTTTATTTTTGCGACAACTGAAGTTCATAAAATTCCTGCCACCATACTTTCACGCTGTCAGCACTTCACCTTTCGACGCATTTCCCGCTTAGAAATCATCACGCAACTACGCCACGTCGCGACCCAAACGGGAGTGACTGTGGAGGATCGAAGCTTATCGGCACTGGCTCGAGCCAGTGAAGGCAGTATGCGAGACGCGTTGAGCCTCCTGGATCAGGCCGTCTCCTTCGGTGGAGAACGCATCCAGCATGGCGATTTGGAAATGTTGATTGGATCCGTGCCCGACGAACTCGTCCGACTCATGATTGACGCCATCCTTGGGCACCAGGCCGCCCAAACAATGTCTCTCGTGGGACAGTTGGTCGACCAGGGTTTTGATGTCCGGGTATATTGCCGGGAACTGTTGGAGCGATGTCGCAATCTACTGGTGGCTTGCGTGGTACCATCACGCTCACAAGTGCAAACCCTTCTTGAATTAGGAGACGAGGAGGTTGATCAGGCCATCGCGCAAGCGCAACAACTCTCCGAGCCCTATTTACAGGCCATTTTTGCCATTTTCTCCAGAACAGAGGACAGTCTTCGAGGAAGCTCCCATCCACGGTTTCTCATTGAAGCCGCCGTGGTGCGAGCAGCGATGCTTGATCCTGTGACAGTCACCTCCGCCACGACTGAACAAAAGGCCAGCGCACCCCCTCAAGTATCTGTCCTACAGCCAAAAGTATTGACCCCTGTGGCATCGACTCCGCCTCCCGCACAACCTGCTAAAATCCAAGCGCCTACGGATAAACCGGTGACTCCTCCAAGTCAGACCCGTCCCAGGCCCGGTGGCGGCGCCACAACAATGCTTCCTTCCTCAACACCACCAGGTGCGGAAAAGCCGGTACCGACAAAGGCCTCACCTGCCAACAGCGAACCCTCGGCGACCTCTCCCCAAACAGCTGCCCAGCCTTCGTCCGGGCCACCTGTGACGTTAAACTGGGAACTGGTCGTTGAACGCATGATTAACGACCATCCTAATATCGGGAGCTTCCTGGAGAAGGGGAGTGTCGTAACCATGACGGCAGACTCCGTCGTCCTGGGATATTCCAAAAAAGATTCGATTGCTCGCTGGAGAACGGACAAACCCGAAAATCGTGTGCTGATCGGTCAAATATGTGAGGAATTCGCCGGCCGGCCGATAAAAGTCCAAGTCATTGAATTTCAAGAAGGGCAGGTTTACCCGCCGTCAACCGGAGAATTACGGGCAAAAAAAAAACTTGAGCAGGACCAGGATCTCATTGAGAACGTGAAGGCCCACCCTTTGGTGAAACAAGCATTGGAACTATTTGGGGGAACAGTCGTATCGGCAGAAAGAACCCCGCAAAATGAGGAGGTACGTTAATGTCTAAAAATCCATTCTCCAATATGGGCAATCTTTTAAAGCAAGCCCAGGCCATGCAGGAAAAAATGGGAAAGATTCAAGAGGAGGCTGCCACGAAAACAGTCGAGGCTTCAGCCGGAGGCGGGATGGTGACCGTGGAAGCCAACGGAGCCATGCAATTAACCAAGCTGACCATCGATCCGGAAGTCTTGAAATCTGGTGACCATGACATGTTGCAGGACTTAATCGTCGCCGCTTCCAATGAAGCCTTGCGAAAGGCGAAAGAGCTGATGGCCGAAGAAATGAAATCCCTCACCGGAGGGATGGGAATTCCCGGCATGTTCTAATTCACCAAGCGAGGTTTATTATGCTGGAAACCACTCCAACCAAACACGCCAGAGCCAATGGCCAACCTCAAGGGCTGGTCGCTCGTCTCAGCCGGGAACTCGTACGATTGCCCGGTATTGGGCAAAAAACGGCTCAACGATTGGCCTTTCATCTCATGAAGACGGAAAAAGAAGAGGCGCTACGGCTGGCCGATGCTATTCGTGATGTGAAAGAAGGAGTCTCCTTCTGTACCCAATGCCGAAATATTGCCGAAGGCCCGCTCTGCGAGATTTGCCTAGACCCGAAACGGGACACCACGATCATTCTCGTGGTGGAAGAGCCCAGCACCCTGTATGCCATCGAACAAAGTCGGGCCTTTCGAGGCCTCTATCACGTGCTCTATGGGGCGCTCTCTCCCCTGGACGGCATCGGGCCGGCAGACATCCGCACCCATGACCTGGAAAACCGGGTCCAGAATGGAGCATTCAAGGAAGTCATCGTGGCCACCAACCCCACGATTGAAGGAGAGGCTACCGCCATTTACCTGACCAAGCGATTAAAACCCTTGGGGGTCAAGGTCTCCCGTATCGCCTATGGCATTCCGGTCGGCATGGATATCGAATATGCCGATGAGGTGACCCTGCTCAAATCCATCGAAGGCCGCCGCGATCTCGGGTAGCCAGGACCACGCTACCGTTTCGCTAAAACTTTCTGTTCAATCTGTTCGAACTGCTGGGGAAAGTAGCCCAACCACACCCCAACCTGTCTGATTTCATCCCGCCATTTCTTCTCATACGCCCCTTCAGTGGACGCAAACAAAATCAAACTCGCCAGGATTTCACCGACCCTGTACTCTTCTACGCCCTCCGCAAACAATTTCGGGATCATAAATCCCTGCGACAAGCGAAGGAAATTGTCTTTGTCTTGGGCGGGAAGATCCAAATGACGAAGCACCGCACGAAGCCGCTTGAAGTCGGGATCATTTCCCCGTTCAATCGCACAGGTGAACAGGCCACCAAGATTATAGCGTTCCGTGGGAGAGAGGGGCTCTCCTCCGGTCTTCGTCTCAGCTGAACGGGTAGGGGATGGAGCTGATCGACTTGGAGTCTGGGCCTGTGGACTCCTCGTTTGTGCCGGCACAATCTTCTTTTGAGAAGGCGAACGCTCTTTCTTGGTGACCACAGATTTCGAGGCAGAAGGCTGTGGTGCAACGATTGTTTTCTTCACAACCGAAGCCTTCTTCTTGAGAGTCGGCGGTTTTGAAGCAGCGGGCTTTTTAGCTTTGGGCTTGAGAGCCGCTTTCACCACGTTCTTCTTTATGGTGGCAGTTGCCTTTGAGTTTTTCACCACAGGTTTTTTTAGCATACCAGTCTTTTTTACAGAAACGCTTTTAGAAGAAGCTGGTTTGGCTTTCGATGGTAGTGATTTTTTAGCGACAACCGGCTTTTTCACAGAAGGACCTTTGAGGGAAGTCTTTTTCTTTCCCAACGCTGTCCCGGTTTTTACCGGCTTTTTCGTTGCAGCAGACTGAGAAACCACGGTCTTTTTTTTGGTTACCGAATGTTTCTTCGAAGAGGGCTTTGAAGCCACGCGACGAACAGATTTCTTTTGAGCCATGCAGAGTCCTTTCTATGAATCGATAAAGAAGAAAAAAAATTGAACCAACGGTTGGATCAAAAAAGAAATGATAGCCTTTCCATCGGGCTCCAGCAATATGTTAGGGAAGAACGGGCCGATTTAAACAACTTCCACAGGATGGATCTGTCAGTCCAACCGCAAAAACCTCTTGAACATTTAGGAAATTCCTGGGAAGCTTAAAGGCCAATTAAAAAGGTTCACATCTTATAGAACATTTATTAAAAATCCGCGTTTAACATCCTCAAAACCCATATGAAAGTTTTCATCTCCTATTCCCATAAGGACGAGGGCCATAGGAATAACTTGGTTTCCCATTTGGCTCCACTGAAGCGAGATGGGGTTATTGAAGTCTGGCACGACCGAAAAATTACGGCAGGACGGGAATGGGCCGATCAAATTGACGAAAACCTTGAGCAGGCCTCCATTATTC
>JBATLR010000445.1:0-31555 GCA_049289415.1 Nitrospirales bacterium | reverse complement strand
CACCTGCACATGGAGGACTCCTTCGCCGGGTTTCAGGCCGGGCTTTAGCTCCGTGTTTAACCGTTCCGTGCGGGGGTCTTGAAGAAGGAGCTGAAGTTTTTCTTTCAACGGGTTGATATTGAGCGGTGGTCCGCTACTCAAGGCAATCCGGTCTTCAAAATAAAACGGCAGAAAATATTTGGTGCCTTCGATTTGGATGTCCGTCAGTTTTCCCTCAATAATCTGAATAGTGACGACTCCCTCTTGTAGGGTCTGATCCGGGATCACCGCTCCGGAGTTCACGTATCCTTTATTCACATAGAGGAGGGTTAAGGCCCGGCGCAGTTCCTCCAGATCATTGGTGGACAACTCCCGGTTTTCGTATGGGGCTGTGACTTTGGCTAGCTCTTCCGCTGAAAAGACGGTGCTCCCCTCAATTTGAATTTTCCGGACCATAACCCGAATCTGGGGAGGAGCCCCTTTCATTTCAGGAATGGTTTCCACCGGAGGCAGTGTGATATCGGGGGCAGGCTTTTGGGGCAGAGGCTCGGTTTTTTTCTCTAGAGGCGGGGGTTGGCCGAACCGTCCGGTGGGATCAAAACCTGGCTGGACCTGCGCGAAGAGTTGATTGTCTTGTCCTACTCCCGGAAAAAATTGTAGGGATAGGATGAGGAAAACAGGCAGTCCTTTTCCAATATCAGCGACACGGATAATCCGTTGGACGGATGAATGGGAAGGGGACCTTGAACCAAACAACGCATTCCTCGCTGCCATGAATGGCATTCAGTAGAAGAGGTTGTCTGCTGTAAGGGTTTTTTTATACAGGAAGAAGTCAATAATTGCTAGGGAATTATTGAAGTCTGGTATTGGTCCCTCTTGAGGGTGGCCGTCATTGTTCGAAAAAGTTCGGATGGGAAAATATGGAGAGGGTGAAAGAGGACATACTTCTCAACCCCTGTCTTCTTTAAATAACCATGTTCGCTTAGTGACTTTCTTTGACAAGGTTTTTATTCCATTCGGGGATTTCGATGATGAGATCCTTTTCCCCGTTCGGCACGCATTGGCATCCCAGTCTTGATTGCAGGGTGAGCCCTGGAGCTTCATCTAATTGGTCATTTTCGTCATCAGTGGCCTCGTTGCAGGTGTCGAGCCCTTGTTTCACAATGATATGACAGGTTGAGCAGGCACAGACTCCGCCGCATGCATGTTCCACATCAATACCATTTCCCAACGCGATATCGAGGATGCTCCCAGGCAGTCCTGTCTCTCCATAAGGGAACTTCTCCGGGTCAACCTCAATTTCAATAGGCTTTTCTGGTGTGATAAAGGTTAATTTGAATGGTTTCTTAGCAACTGCTGTTTCACTTTTCTCAATATATGGATTACTGCCTCCCATGTAATTCTCCTTATAAAACAATATATTAAAAATTAATGTCCGAAAAAAGTTCGTGTTTGATCATTTTTCGTTTTTACTAATCCGACTAAAAGGATCTCCGACCATTTTAGTCTTGACTGGCCATGAGGTCAATGATACATTAAACCCGATCATATAAGTCGGGATTGTGGCTAACTGAAATTTTTTTGGATATTACTATTTAACTATGCTGAAGCTTTCGAAAAAAGCAGATTATGCCCTCATGGCTCTCCAATATATGGCCATGGTCCGATCTGGGGAAACCAGTCCTTTTAATCCTAATAGGGTCGTCAACACCAAGGAAATAGCCGAGGAGCATCATATTCCCCTGGAACTGTTAGCCAAAGTGCTACAGACTTTGGCCAAATATGACATGGTGGAAAGTCAAAACGGACCCAAGGGAGGCTATCTTCTGGCCCGTGAGCCACGGGAGATTTCCATTGCACAGGTGCTGGAAGCTATTGAAGGGCCGTTGGGGATTGCCGATTGTTACCATGAAAAAGATGAACATGCCTCTTGTGAACAAATAGAGCATTGCAATATCCGGACGCCACTGTTGCGCGTACAAGAAAGCATTTTTCATTTACTCAGTAGCATGTCTATTGAGGATATGATGGCCGAGCCCCCTTTAATCATTGTGGAATCTCGAAAAACAAAAGGAGTTCAATTATGAAGTTACCCATATATTTGGATAGTCATTCAACGACCCCGTGTGATCCGCGGGTGGTTGAGACCATGCTTCCCTATTTCACCGAGAAATTCGGGAATGCTGCCAGCCGGAATCATAGTTTCGGCTGGGAAGCAGAAGAGGGCGTGGAAGTGGCCAGAAAACAGATTGCGCAACTCATTCACGCTGATCCCAAAGAAATTATTTTTACCAGTGGGGCAACGGAATCGGATAATCTCGCCTTGCAGGGCGTGGTCGAGATGTATCGGGAAAAAGGGAATCATATCATTACCAGCTCGACGGAACACCGGGCGGTGATTGATACGGCGAAATATCTGGAAAAGAAGGGCGTTAAGGTCACCTTCCTCCCTGTTGATAAAACGGGCATGGTGAGCCCTGATGACGTACGCAATGCCATTACGGACAAGACGATTTTAATTTCCATTATGATGGCCAACAATGAGATCGGTACGATCAATCCCGTGGCGGCAATCGGAAAAGTTGCGAAAGAAAAAAGTGTCCTCTTCCACTGTGACGCGACGCAAGGGGTGGGAAAAATTCCTGTGAATGTTCAGGAAATGGGCATTGATCTGATGTCCTTTACCGCCCATAAGATTTATGGTCCCAAGGGCGTTGGGGCATTATATGTCCGACGTAAGGCGCCAAGAGTGAGGTTGGAGGCGATGATGTATGGTGGAGGACATGAGCGGGGTATGCGATCGGGAACCTTGGCAGTGCCGCTCATTGTTGGATTTGGAAAAGCTTGTGAACTTTGCGAGCAGGAGATGGCTACGGAGTCTATTCGTATGGCAAAGATGCGTGATCGACTTCAAGAAGGCATTATGAAGGGGATGGATGAGGTCTATTTAAATGGGCACCCGACTGAGCGGTTGCCGCACAACCTTAATATTAGTTTTGCGTATGTCGAGGGAGAGGCGTTACTCATGGGAGTCAAAGAAATTGCGCTTTCCTCCGGTTCGGCATGCACGTCGGCCACGCTTGAGCCGTCCTATGTGTTGCGTGCCTTAGGGGTTGGATCGGATTTGGCCCATTCCTCGATCCGCTTTGGGCTTGGTCGATTTAATACCGATGAGGAGGTGGAATACACTATTGATCGAATGATCAAGGCTGTGACGCACCTACGCGAGATGTCCCCGCTCTATGAGATGGCCAAGGAGGGGGTGGATTTGAAAAGCGTTCAATGGGCAGCTCATTAATTGATATACTTGAAGACATATTCAAAATGGTTTTACAAAACACAATGTCATACCATACAACAAAGGGAGGGATAGCCCATGGCCTATAGTGAAAAAGTCATTGATCATTACAACAATCCCCGTAATGTGGGAAGTTTTCAAAAAGATGCCGACGATGTCGGAACAGGTGTCGTCGGAGCCCCGGAATGCGGAGATGTGATGAAACTCCAAATTAAAGTCGAAAACGACACTATTGTGGATGCCAAGTTCAAGACCTTTGGCTGTGGTTCGGCCATTGCCAGTTCCAGTTTGGCGACCGAGTGGCTCAAGGGGAAAACCTTAGAAGATGCTCAAAAGATTAAGAATACGGATATTGTTCATGAATTGAACCTCCCACCCGTTAAAATCCATTGTTCAGTGTTGGCGGAAGATGCCATTAAAGCGGCCTTGGGGGATTACCAGAAAAAAGCGGGAGAGAAGAAGCTCAAGCCGGAAGCAGCCACTACCTCATCCTAGCTTAGGGAACGGTTCACGATTTGTTGTAGGGAGAAATGGCGATGGATACAAAAACCACGGAAAGCAATTCAACGGTTGCCATGACCGATGAGGCGTTGAAAGAGGTCAAGCGGTTATTGGACCTTCAGGGGATTACTGAGGGTGGTCTTCGATTGGGAGTGAAAGGTGGCGGCTGTTCGGGGTTGAGCTATACCGTCAACTTCGATGACAAGATCGGGGAGTTTGATACCGTCACTGAAGTGGATGGCGTAAAAGTGATTGTCGATGCCAAAAGCGCCATTTATCTCCAGGGGATGACCTTGGATTATCAAAAGGACATGGTGAGTGGTGCCTTTAAATTTATCAATCCTAATGCCACCAAGACATGTGGGTGCGGAGAGTCGTTTTCAGCATAAGATCAATCTTTTTCAATCACATAGTGACGTAACAGTTCGGGCATGGGGCAGTTCACCATGCCCGAGTCGTCAGAGCTAGAAATAATGGAACACCAACATCAAACCACGACAAAAGCCCGAGAACTTCCCATGGCGCGCAGTATGTGCTGGCACTGCCAATCTGAAGTCACGGGAGAATATCTCTGTGGGCAATGCGTCAAAGTTCAGCCGCTTTCAAAGGACTTGGATTATTTTGCGTGTTTTCAACTTCCTCGTTTGTTGAACATTGACGAACAACAATTGGAGCAGACGTATTATGAATTAAGTCGTACTTTTCATCCGGACTTTTATTCCACAAAAGATGAATCGGAGAAAGCCATTAGTTTAGGGAATTCTGCATTTCTGAATGCCGGCTATCGAACCCTTCAGGATCCCATCCAGCGGGCGGAATATTTGATCCGGTTGGAGGCGGGAGCGGTGAAAGATATTCGCTCGAATCCCCCAGCGGATTTGTTTGAAGAAGTTCTTGAGCTCCAAGAGGATTTGGAAACATTCCGACAACTGGCCCCCAAGGGCGAGTCACCTGACCTTGAGGCGCTTCGGAAAAAATTACAAGACAAACGAGAGCGTTTGGAGAAACGCCAGGCCAAAATGGAAGAGTCCCTGCAAAGTCAGTTTGAACAATGGGATCAGTTGCAAGCACGCACTCCCCTTCCAGGTGAGGCGCGTGAGGAAAAAAATTCTATTTTGCGTGCTATGCAGGAAATTCTTTCTAATCGAACATACGTGCGGAATATGGTCAACGATTTGCTCGAAACCACGGGCTAATCATCATCAGCTAAAAGGAATATATTGTGAGTCGCATTGTTGGTATTGATTTGGGAACGACGAATTCGCTGATTGCCTTTATGGATAAGGAGGGGCCTCATGTCATCCCCGGCCCGGACGGGCAGACCAAGGTGCCTTCCATTGTCGGGTTAACTGATAATGGGATGATCGTGGGAGAGCCGGCAAAAGCCCATTTAATTCGTGATCCTTCCCACACCATTTATTCCGTGAAGCGGTTCATGGGCAAGGGGCTGGCTGACGTGAAGGACGACCTGAAGTATTTTCCTTACCAGCTTCATGAAAAAAACGGGGTCATTCGAATTGAAATTGGAGACAAAACTTTTTCTCCCCCTCAAGTGTCCGCTATGATTCTGAAAGAATTAAAACGGCGAGCCGAGGATTATTTAAAGGAGGACATCTCCAAGGCCGTGGTCACCGTCCCGGCGTATTTCAATGATAGTCAGCGGCAAGCCACCAAAGATGCGGGTATGATTGCCGGATTGGAGATCCTGCGTATCATTAATGAGCCGACAGCCGCTTCCTTAGCGTATGGCCTGCAGAAAAAGACACAAGGTCTGATCGCGATCTATGATTTAGGCGGAGGGACGTTTGATATCTCTATTCTCAAATTAAAAGATGGAATCTTTGAAGTCCTGGCGACGAATGGAGATACCCATTTAGGGGGAGATGATTTCGATCAACTGCTCGTTGATGTGATGGTTGATGATATTTTTCAAACTCAAGGCCTTAGGGTTGGGGAGAATCCCGATTTAATGCAAACCCTTCGGTTGGAAGCGGAACGTGTCAAAATCCGGTTGTCGGATGAAACCCAAACTCGGGCGGTGATAGAGCTTCCCAATTCGACGTATGAAAAGGTATGGACGCGGGAAAGCATGGAAACGTTAACGATGGGTTTGGTGGAAAGAACCCTTGCGCCTTGTCGGCTTGCGCTCAAAGATGCAGGTTTAACCGCCAGTCAGATTGATGAAGTGGTCCTGGTCGGCGGGAATACGCGCATGCCACTGGTTTGGCGAAAAGTGGAAGAACTGTTTGGCCAAAAGCCGCACTCTGAACTGAACCCTGACGAAGTTGTCGCGTTAGGGGCGGCCGTTCAAGCTGATATTTTAGGCGGGCATACCAAGGACCTGTTGTTACTGGACGTGACTCCCTTGTCATTGGGAATCGAAACGATGGGCGGGGTCATGAGTGCGCTGATCCGTCGAAATACCACGATTCCAACCAGTGCAAAGGAAATGTTTACGACCTATGTCGACGGGCAGACCTCGGTGGATATTCATATCCTCCAAGGAGAACGGGAATTGGTTAAAGATAATCGAAGTTTGGCCCGCTTCCAATTAAAGCTTCCACCGTTGCCGGCAGGGGTCCCTCGCGTAGAAGTCAACTTTCTCATTGATGCCAATGGGATCCTACAGGTGACGGCCAGAGATATCCGGACCGGTGAGGCGCAATCGGTTCAGGTGAAGCCTTCTCATGGACTGACCGACGATGAGGTGGAAGGGATGGTTCGTGATTCTTTCCAATTTGCCACAGAAGACATCAAAGCCCGTCAGATTATAGAAGCACGGAATGAAGCCAATGCGATCATCGTGGCGACCGAGAAAGCTCTGGGGCGTGCAGCGAATTTAATTCATGAAAAGGAAACAGAAAGCATTCGTCAGATTTTACGGCAGCTTGGTGAAGTTAAAGACGGGGATGATCATCGTGTCATACGCGCGAAAATTGCTGAGGTTGAAAAAACGACGCACCATTTGGCCGAAGTCTTGATGGATGCCACGTTGAAAGAAGCTCTCGAAAGTAAGAAATTATCTGACGTCATTAAATAATCCCTCAATAGGGAGACTTTCGGCAGGGGCAAAACCCATTCATCCAAAGGGAAGAAATCATGGCTCAGGAATTCATGTGGGGTGATACTGAAGATATTGCTATTCGGCTGCAGGAAGAGCATCCCGACCTTGATCCGTTAACGGTCAGGTTTACGGATTTACATGCGTGGGTGGTTGCCCTTCCTGAATTTAAGGACGATCCCAAAACGTCTAATGAAAAAAAGCTGGAGGCCATTCAAATGGCCTGGTATGAAGAGTATCAGGATGCCCAGTCCTGAGAACGCGTGTGACGGTGTAATCGGCCTGCTAAATTGTTCTGTCAAAATGGGGAAAGCTGGTTGGATGAATCCGAGTTCAACCGATCGAACTCAAAAAAATCCATAGGGTTCGCATTCTGAGGAGCCGCTTGTCCTGGTTCCGTTCCTTTACGAAAAACTTCTGTACTGATGTTTCGACTGGTCTTGGATGGCAGGTCACCCGTCGTGGTGTCGATCTGCGCGAATTGAATGTCATTAGGAATAGGAAAGGTCATAACTGGTGAGTGTAGAAGGGCTTGATCAACAAACTTGGTCCAAATTGGCAGGGCCGCATGTGCTCCGGATTCCAATCTGCCGAGTGTTCGAACCCCATCAAATCCCACCCATACTCCTGTTGCCAAATTCGGGGCATACCCGACAAACCACGCATCGTTATAACTATTTGTGGTTCCAGTCTTTCCTGCCAATGGCCGGCCAATAGATTTGGCGAGTTTTCCGGTTCCACTTTGAATGACATCCATGAGCATATTGGTGATCAAGTAGGCGTTTTCCTTGGTCATGGCTTGTCGAGGTTCGAACTGGTGTTGTTCTAAGATCTCCCCGTTGAGGTTCTTGGCATGTGTAATCAGGTAAGGCTCAAGCCACAAACCCTGATTCGCAAAGACGCCATACGCGGAGGTGATTTCTTGGAGGGTCACGCTGGAGGATCCCAAGGCTAAAGAGAGGTCCTGGCTGAGCGGACTTCGAATTCCCAGATTGCTGGCAATATTGACAACCTCGGGAACTCCGATTTGTTCAAGCAACCTGACGGTCGCGGCGTTGCGGGAATGGCGCAGTGCTTCCCGAAGGGTAATGGTACCAAAAAAGCGTTTTTCATAATTTTCCGGCTTCCACACCCGGTCTAAATCCTCGTCTTCATAGACGACGGGGGCATCGAGAATCAGGGTTGCCGGTGTCAGGCCTTGTTGAAGCGCCGAAGCATAAATGAGGGGCTTGAAGGCGGAACCGGGTTGTCGACGGGCAATTACTGCACGATTAAACTGACTTCGAGTAAAGTCATACCCTCCCACCATTGATTGCACGGCGCCTGTCCTCGGATCCATGGCGATGAGGGCGCCTTCCACGATTGGAGTTTGCTCTAAGACAAATTCGCCTGACTCGACAGTGCCATTTTTCGGGGCGACTTCAATAATGTCTCCGACCTTCAAGAGTTGGAGGGGAGAAGCTTTATCGCGAACGACCGCTGTTCCCACATCCCCGCTTTTCTCCAAACGCCGCTGGGCCCATCGCATATCCTCGAAAAGGATAGAGCCCTTATAGGTATTTCCAATCAAGATTTGAGCAGATTGTTTGGTCACGTTGGTCACAAGCGCTCGGTACAGGCCATGGACAAGAGCTGCCTTTGGACTTTGTAGCTCCGGAAAGGTATCGGGAGGCGTGAAATCTTTGGAAAAGGCAATATGTTCAATCGGCCCCCGCCAGCCTTGACGTTTATCTAATTGGCGGAGTCCTGTGCGAACCGCTTCTTCCGCGATTTTCTGCATGGCAATGTTTAGGGTGGTGTAGATTCGTAGCCCACCCTTATAGACGAGGGTTTCTCCGTACCGATCCACCAAGTGCTGACGCACCTCTTCCAGGAAATAGGCCGCAATCGGTTCTATGGATTGGTGGCGGTAGGCTAGGGTCGTGGCCATGGCGGCTTGCGCCTCCTCGTTGGTGATATACCCGGCTTCTACCATACGCCCTAAGACCAATTCTTTCCGCGATTTAGCCAGATCTGGGTTCCGATAGGGAGAATAGGTGTTTGGAGCTTTAGGAAGACCAGCCAAAAACGCTGATTCAGGAAGACTCAAATCCGAGACGTTTTTATCAAAATAGGTTAAGGCGGCGGCGCCCACTCCATAGGCGCCGTGACCGAAATAAATTTGGTTTAAGTACATTTCTAGAATTTGCTCTTTGGTCAACACCCATTCCATTTTCACTGCGAGAATGAGCTCTTTGATTTTTCGCTGATACGTCCGTTCGGGAGAAAGAAAAAGAGCTCTGGCTAACTGTTGAGTAATGGTGCTAGCGCCTTGAAACCGACCACCTTTTTTGAGATTGGTCCAGGCCGCCCGGCCGATGCCGACAATGTCCAGCCCAGGGTGATCAAAAAAACGGGTATCTTCTGTTGCAATGACCGCTTGTGTGAAGACTTTGGGAATTTTGTCGATAGGCGTATACAGACGACGTTCGATAAAAAATTGCCCAATGAGTTCACCGTTATCTGCATAGACTCTAGATACTAAACTCGGATGGTAGTCTTGAAAGGAGTCGAATGTGGGAAGGTCACGGGTCGCAATCCAGAGAATTCCCGCAAGACCTCCTACCCCGACACACAAGGCAAGGAACGTGGTGATCATCGTTATTCGAAGCCAGGACCAGCCGCGTAGCGTGGAAAGAAACGACTGAAATTTACTCATAAAGAATACGTAACCAACAATGACCTAGAGATTGGGAAGATTTTGGATGGTATCAAGGAGGAAGAAGATTTCACTGGCCTTTTATTTACGATACCCCGAGATAGACCAAAACACAAGATCGCTATCTGTTTCCGAGTGGACGGCAGGTATGCCGCCATGGCATATGCCAACGTTGTTGGGATTAGAGGTGGTGAAAATTGGTGTGATGGAAGATAGCAGATTTGAACCCCTTGCGGCTCGCTGACTCAGCAAACGACGTCCGGAGTGGAATTTTGTTAGGGCTAAATGGACAATTCTGTAGGGCTTCTGCCAGATTGACAAACTTTTTCACCCCATGTTACCACCAAAGGTCAAGTGAATTTTCGGCATTTCCATTACAACGAAGGAGAGTCATTATGTCTACAGATGTTGCCGCAGAAGTTAAAGTCGGAGACGTAGCCCCCGATTTTACATTAAAAGACCAAGACCAAAAGGATATTAAGCTCAGCGACTATCGCGGAAAGAAGAACGTGGTTCTGGCATTTTATCCTCTGGATTGGAGCCCAGTTTGTACCGGAGAAAATAAATGTTTAACCGATGATTTTCCCAACTTCGGATCAGTCAATGCCGAAATTTTTGGCATAAGCTGTGATAGCTTTTTTTCCCACAAAGCTTGGGCGGATTCCTTAGATCTTAAGCATCAATTACTCGCGGATATGCATCGGACGGTGTCTAAGGCCTATGGATTATATTTTGAACCGTTGAATTGCTCAAAGCGGGCTACCGTTATCGTGGATAAAAATGGAAAAGTGGCTTATGCGAAAGTTCAAGATATCAAAACCGCTCGTGACGACAAAGAAATTCTGGAAGCGTTGCAGAAGTTGAAATAATCAAGAAGATGCTCTGACCGAAGGGGTTGGTATTTAATCCTACCCCTTCGGCCTGTAATCTTGAACAGCGAGGCTGTGATGTCCGGTATCGTTGAAGATGTGAACGATGACAATTATGAAGGGTTTACGGAGGCTTCAGCTGCGGTTGTGGCCTATGGCATTGCGACCTGCGAACCTTGTAAAGCCTATGATCCTGTTCTTGCGGACATTGCCCAACAGTATTCGAATGTGAGATTTGGAAAGGCTAAAATGCACGTTCCGGGTCGGTGCCGGGCCATTAAAAAGCGGCATCAATTTGAAACGTATCCCACCACCCATTTCTTTTCCAATGGAACGCTTGTGCTCACCAAAGAGGGAAAATTAGAACCCGCCGAACTGGCCGACTTGATTCGGCAATCGTTCTCTATCCAAACCTAAATTCTGTTTTGGGGGAAACCTCACCCGGTCCTGGTTCCGTCCGGCCTGCAGAGGGTTTTTCAGCTAGCAGGGTAGTCTGATTGAGTCGGTGCACGTCTTCAAGACGGTGCTTCCGGATTCAGGCTATACAGAATACACAGCCACGGCACCTGGTTGTTGGCTCACGGAGACTCGGCATAGCGGGGGTGTGTGGAAGTGGGGCTCCAGTGTTTCCCAGATGACCTTCGCAAGCGCGGAGTCTGTGACGGGAATGTTGGCAAAGGCTTGATCCTGGCTTAGATTTCGCTGGTCAAATCGTGCCAGGACCTGGGTTCTGACGATTTGATCCACAGTCTGTAAATTCATAACCTGCCCGGTGTCCCTGGAAATTTCGCCCTTAGTGGCAATCCACAGATCATAATCATGCCCTTGCGTATGACCCGTCCTGGATTGATGCAGGGCTGAAAATGCATAGTGTCGAGCGATGATGGCCGATTCCCCGTTTGCAGGTTGGAGGGCACCATCCATGAAACTCGCATTCACCTCGGCGTAAAGGGTCTCGTCCTCATAAAGACGAAGTGCATCTGGATTAGGAAGGTCTGGATGTTTTTCCAAAATGTGCCAGAGGGTGACTGCGAGATTTTCGGTCGTGGGAATTCTTTTGGAAAAATACGGGGTATCGAGATTTAAGTTTTTATGATCAAATTGTTCCAGAACTTGATTTAAAATGCGTTTTAAATCATATAAATTGATGATCATCCCTGTGACAGGGTCGATGTCCCCCCGCAAGGTGACTTCCAATAAATAATTATGGCCATGGGTATTCACATTATTACAAAGACCAAAAACCTCACGGTTTTTTGCGTCATCCCATTCAGGATTGTGGTAGCGGTGAGAGGAGCAAAACTCTAGACGTTTGGTGAGGGTCGCTTTAGGCATGAAGTCTCTATAGAAAAGAAAAAGGGCTGGATCTTGGTTGCCTATGGAAGTCCAAGTCCAGCCCTAATTGGTTAGGGTTCTGAAAGAATGTTTTCTATGTCGAGAATGAGCTTCCACATCCACAGGTTGACTTTGCTTGTGGATTTTTAATAGCAAATCCCGACCCTTGCAGGCTATCAACGTAATCGACTTCTGCGCCGCTGAGCATTGGGGCACTTTGGGAATCCACAATGACCTTCACGTCGCCTTTTTCGATGATGGTGTCATCATCGCTGGTTTTATCTTCAAACGACATTCCATATTGATAGCCGCTGCATCCTCCGCCTTTGACGTAAATGCGTAAACCGACAGAATTTTCTTCTTCCTTAATCAGTTCCTTAATTTTCTGCTCTGCGATCGGGGTAATTGTTACCATAGTCGTTGTATCCTCCTTATGATCACATTATTTTTGTAGATTCATCTTTCCTTTCAATCGGTTGAAAGGAATCCAACATTGAGCTTACATCTTAAAGCACGACTTTTAATCTTGTCAATTTATAGAGGAGCTGCGAAGTTGGGGAATCATGCACGGCAAAAAAGATGAATCACTTGAGATCCTTTAGCCATTCCTGCCTCAATTCCTGAGAAACTGGGGCTTCTGTACGATATTGAGGGTGGAGGATAGTCAGAAAGGCAGGGGTTTCCTCTAGGGCCAGGAGGTCTCGAAAGGTTTGGGTGGTGGAAAATCGTACAAAATGCACGGCACTGATTTTATCTTCCTTGCTATGCCCAGCCTCAAAATTTGCAAAAACTGAGGTATCGCCAATCTTGATGCCTACGGTATTGGCCTGGTCAATATTTTTAAAGGAATCCAGCAGCGGTTGAATTTTTTCGGAATCGGTGATTTCGATAAATAGTGTTGCGCTCAATTCATTACGATCTGGTAGGAGGGCATTATACACATCACATTCTTCCTGAATTTTTCCCGGATCAAAAATGCGCTCTATTCGAATCATTTCTTGTATTTGAAATAGCAGGGTTTCCCGATTCTCAAACACGAGTGTCACTAATTCTCCTACAGCAATACGGCGCCGTTTTTTAAGGGCAATAATTTTTTGCCGAATGGCGGCGCGCTCTTCCTCATATTGAGCAGCCGAGAGGAGATCTTGCGGTGTGAGCAGTTTCATGATGTTAATCCATAGGCGTTACGAACGACTTGTATAGGATGAAGGGTCGCTTGAGTTGGTGCAGTTTGAAGCGCTTGGTCCAGTTGTAGTGCCGACAGAGGGCAATCGGAGGCGACGACGTCGAACGGCTCCTCTTGAATTTCTCGCACGGCTTTCTTGGCGATTTTCATCGAGAGATCAAAGAATTCAGTCTTGGCACTCCAGGCTCCATCGTGTCCGGAACATTTCTCGATCAGATGAACCGTGGCTCCGGTCAACTCCATCAATTCTTTTGATTTAAAGCCGATATTCTGATCACGTAAATGACAGGGAATTTGATATGCCACGCGTCCAGGATTAGCTTGAAAATCAAGGGAAAGCCTGCCTTCCCGTTTGAGCCGCATTAAATATTCGCAAAGATCAAACGTGCGCTCGCTCAATTGCTTCATTGCGGGTGTGGGTTTGAGGTAAGGGTATTCCCGTTTGAACATCAGGCTACAACTGGGTGCTGGAATGACGATGTCATATCCCTGATCGAGATAGGGCGCAAAGAGTCGATATTGAGACTCGGCAATCTGGGCCATTCCATCGGTATCACCCAAGTCAAACCGTGGCATCCCACAGCACTGCTGATTTGGAGGTACCACGACCTCAATGCCGTTTTTCTCCAAAATTTGCACGGCAGCTTTCCCAATATCAGTCACCTGATACGTCACAAGGCAACTTGGGAAGAAGGCTACTTTTCTTTCGCTGTGGGCAAGTGCGGGAGCCGGCTTCCGCTGATCCCACCATTGGGAAAAGGTCTGGGATTGAAACGAAAGGACTTGGCGGTTTTTGTGCACTCCAACGAAACGCTCAACCAGACTTCGAAGCCACGGTGTGCGAAGGGCCCAATTGGTCAGTGGAGCGGTCAGGCTTCCCAGTTTTCCGATCAAATCGGTTTGGATCAGGAGCTTGTCACGCCATGTGGCCCCACCCTCAGCCGTCCGTTGCTTTTTCCAGGCAGCCATGAGCCTGGGAAAATCCAGATCGTATTGATGGGGGGGAGAATAGGGACAATGGTTGAAGCAGAGTTTGCAGTAATAGCATTCCTGTTCAATCTTTGTGAAATCCTGTCCAGTGAACTGCGTTGAGTCGCTCTCATACTCATCAATCCGGCCAATAAGGGTATTGAACGACGGGCATAAGTTAAAGCATCGTCGACATCCGTCACAGACATCGAAAATGCGTCGTGTCTCGGTTTCGAGTTGAGACCGCGTCCAGCCTGGAGTGATAAGGTCAAATTTTGGCACAGGTTATGACTTTGTTTGAGAGTCTGTGAAAGAGTGCTTACAAGGCGGCAGCCTTCTTTATCGACCGCCGCCGTGCGTCATGATGCCGAACCTATTAGTTCTGTTTTAGGGATTCCAGCCCTTTCGTAAACCGGTTCGCATGGGATCGTTCGGCTTTGGCCAGCGTCTCAAACCATTCTGCGAGTTCCTCAAGGCCTTCATCACGAGCGGTTTTCGCCATGCCGGGATACATCTGGGTGTATTCATAGGTCTCACCTTCAATCGCCGCTTTTAAATTGGCTTCGGTATTGCCAATCGGCACGCCGGTGGCAGGATCACCGACTTCCTTCAAAAAGTCCAGGTGACCGAACGCATGTCCGGTTTCAGCTTCCGAGGTATCACGAAACAGACCGCCGATATCGGTATAGCCTTCAATGTCCGCCCGCCGGGCGAAATATAAATAGCGTCGATTCGCTTGCGATTCGCCGGCAAACGCCGCTTTCAAGTTTTCGTGGCTTTTTGTGCCTTTAAGAGCTTTTCCCATGGAGTCCTCCTTTGACGGTTGTGGGGTGTAACCCCGGTGATGAATGGTTGATGGAGCGCCCCGTGTGGCGGCGACAGGAGCCGCAAAGTCCACGGAAAGCGACCTGATAACTAGTAATTTCAAAATCTTTGGGAATGCCTGCTGGGGAGGTCAGGCGATTGAGTCGGGGATCGATGACATCGACAATGGCGTGGCACCCCAAGCAAATCAAATGGTGATGGGGAGACAGGTTGGCATCAAATCGAGCCCGGGTATGGCCAATATTGACTTCATGAATCAACCCGGAGGTACGCAAAGCCCCAAGTGTGTAGTAGACAGTGTTCAGAGACATCATGGGAAATTGCGGAGCGACTTCAGCAAAGAGCTCTTCCGCTGTCGGATGGGTGGTGCTGCGGAGGAGTGCATCATAAATTGCTGTTCGCTGCGGAGTCGTTTTTAATCCGCATCCCTGAAACTTTTGCTTGATGTCATGAAAAGGAATTTCCATATCGTTCCTGCTTAGGAATAATTACTATTTAACAAAACCCCAATGAGACGGTCAACCGGAGTACGCCGGTTGCACAGAGAATAGCCAAGCAAAAACGAAATTGGGAAGACCCGTGCTTCGATGAGTTGCGTCTTCAAGGTATTTAACGGTATGCAGGAACCCACTGCCGCCATCCCTGGCCTTGGTGACCAAACTGGAAATGAGTGGGATGAAAGATCTCAGCTAAAATTTCGAGGGATTCAACGAGGCGCGGCCCCGGACGGTTGAAAAACTGGTTCCCATCCGTCAAGTACACCTTCTGATTTTTCACTGCTCGTAATTGTGGCCAAAAAGGATGTGATGTCATGGCCGGCAATTCTTCTTGAATGCGAGCCATGGAAAATCCACAAGGCATCAAGACCAGGATATCCGGATCTGAAGCGGCTAAGGCTTCCCAGGTTATCCATGGAGCGTGTGTCCCCCGCTGTCCAAACACCGATTGCCCTCCGGCCAAATGAACCAGTTCGGGTACCCAGTTGCCGGCAGCCATCAGCGGTTCCATCCATTCGATGCAGGCCACAGTGGGGGGAGTAGGTTGTTGTTGGGAACGGTCCGCAATCTCGCCCATGCGTTGGTGGGCCTGTTTCAGAAATGCCTCTCCTGCAGCTTGCTGTCCTAAGCCGTCCGCCACTCTGGTCAGATCGTCCCAAACCCCTGATAAGTCCTGTGCACCCAAGGAAATCAACGTGGGTGACATTCCTATCACGTCACGAAGGGCCCGCTGCACCTCATCAGCGCTCACGGCACACACCTCACACTGGATCTGGGTTACGATGACATCAGGTCGTAAGTCCTGCATTTGGTCGACCAGGACCTCATACAAGGAAAGGGCTGACTGAAGACGTTCGGAAACCTGGGCATGAATAGCTTGGCTCGCTCCCTCACTATCCACCGTGGCTTGAGTGCACACAGGAAGAGAGGTGATGTCGAAAGGAAAATCGCATTCGTGTGACCGGCCGACAAGCTGGGCACGGCAACCTAATGCGCAGACCATTTCTGTCCCACTAGGAATCAACGACACAATACGAGAAGACACAATATTTCCTTGAAGGTGAATAGGATGGGGAGAAATAATCGCTCATCCTACCTGAGGAAGGGAGGGCGTCCGCAACTTCTTTTTGGTCGCTTGGGCTGTTTGGGAGAGAGGGGGAAGAGAATGGAAGCTACCTTCCATCTATGGTACAAAGGTACTTTCAACATGGCTCGGCAAAGCGATATTAAGCATGCCTTTTGTATATTGTATTCCAAAATTAATTTCGCAATTGATCACAGAACTCTGAACCGCATTCATCAAGGAGGTATGTATGGCAGCCAAAGCGTATATTCTCATGAAAGTCAAAGCCGGAAAAGTCCAAGATGTTTTAGAGACCCTCAAAGCCCTTTCTGGGGTGGAACAAGCTCATGCCTGTTTCGGTCAGCCTGATATCTTTGGTCTGGTCAACGCGCCTGATGACCGTGCCCTGTCCAACCTCATCATGGCCAAGATTCACACCATCCCGGGAGTGGAAGAAACCGACACGCATATCGTTGTCCAGGATTAGTTGCTTCCAATATCCTTGCCGTAGAAGCGGGGGACGGACTCAAGAAGTTGGAGTCAGTCCCCAGGACGAATTGAGGATTCTTGGATAGATGGAGCATAGCTATTTTTGCTCAGGATTGTGGGCAATGGCTTCCTGGTTCTTACAATCCCTCCATGCACTTCTAGTGAGCCACGAAAAAAGCAAGGCTGCTGTATAGAAAAAGCCGGGGTCAAAAGACCCCGGCTTTTGTCGTAATCCAGATTTTTGATCTGAGATTAGGAAGGGATGATTGAGTTCAGAACAAACCGGAAGCATGGCCGGAATTGGCCATGAAAAATAACATGGGGATGGAAAGCATGGTATTCGTGCGGGACGCCAGGAGTGCCATCCGCCCGGCCTTGGCTTTTTCTTCCGGTGTCGCTTCCTTGAGCCCAAGGACTTTTTTCTGATTGGGCCAAATGATTCCCCACACATTCAGCAACATGATCGTACCCAGCCAGGCGCCCATGCCGATCACGGCATCCTGTCCCTGCAGCATAAAGGCACTTCCCATCCGATGCTGATTCATCAGTAAGGCGGCGCCAAATATCCAGGTGAACAGAGCTCCCCAGCGAAACCACCAGAGCGCATTGGGCACCAGGTGTTTAAAGGCTTCCGCTTTGGTTTCCGGTGTGACGACTTTGAGAAATGGCACTTGGATGAAATTAAAGTAATAGAGAATTCCAATCCAGGTAATGCCCGCGAGGAAATGCCCCCACGCTAATAAACTTTCCATAAGATGTCCTCGTATTCGTTAGGTTGATTAAATAAGTCTTTGGAGGTGATGAGGTGTCACACCAGCATTTTGACCAGGCCATACAGGACCACAGTCAATACAAAGCCAGCAATGATGGTGCCAGAGATCGTATCGAGCGGATTGCCCATTGTCTTCCTCCTTTATTGTTCGTAGAAATGAGAAGCGGGTTGTGTCATGTGGACTACGGAACGTAGCCAACACGTATCTGGTGACCTAGCGTAACGTAGACCGGCTATCTTGTTCAAGATATCTGACAAAAGGATTCGAAATCATTCACTTTGGGGTGATTCGACGTGTTTTTGGTGGATTGGAAGCCGGCAGACAGAACCGCCACAATTTCTTTGCCCATTCTCCCGCATAGTCCACGCCAATTCGAGGCAGAGTCTGAATCTGTTTTTGCGAAACGGCTAAGCCGTGATCTTCGATCCAAAGTGTGCTGCCGAGTGTGGCATCTAGTCCGTTATGCGTGCGATCAACTTCTAAAAATCGGCAGACCCGGCCGGGACCGTCAATGCGTCTGGGCGGATCCGGCGAATGATTTCCTTCCAAGATTTCCAGTCCTCGAATTAAGACTGCTGCAGGATATTGCTCTTGTTCAGTCACGATATTGAGACAGTGGTACATTCCATAAATCAGATACACATAGGTGAACCCAGCAGGGCCAAACATAATTTCTGTACGTTTCGTTCGGCCTTTGGAGGCATGGCAAGCCAGATCCTCCGGTCCCACGTAGGCTTCCGCATCCACAATTTTGGCCTGGATGATCCCGTTGGGCGTCTGTTTGATCAGCACCTTTCCCAACAGTTCTGACGCAACTTTCAACGTTGGCCGCTCAAAAAACATTCTGGATAAAGGGTTCGGAGTCTTTGGGGTCATTGAGACTTAGGTGACATGAGGGCCGTAGGGTGGCAACGTCGTGAGACGACCATCGTCCAGCGGGCCGCCAACGGTGAAATGATAGAGCGATTGCCATTTGGTTTGAGGATGAACGCCGAGCACCCGATGGACCGGATCGTCAAAGAAACAGCCGATACCCGTTGACCGGATTCCAGCCGCTTCGGCCTCTAGATAGAGCACTTGTCCGATCACCCCGGTTTCCCAAAACAACCGTTTGTAAAACCACGGGCCGAACGTTTCTAAGCTCTTGTCGAATTCTGCCACCATTCCAAGCGCAAACGCACTGTCACCCGCAATGTCCTGCCCGCAACTGAGTTGTTTGGCCAGATTTTGTGCGTTGCCTTCTTCCAAGAGGTAGAGCGGAAGATTGGAGGGGCATGCTTCAGGAGTCGACCAAACAAACTGCTCGTGCATCGCGCTTTTGAAAAACGAGAGGTCTCGGTGGTCCGGACTTCGGTTGAGCCAATACAGACCAGGCGGGAGGCCGTCTATTCGATGAACGAACAAGATGAGGTGAATCGTGGGTTCCCAGGGAATGGCATCCCAGGGCATGGGTCGATCCGGTAAAGGCAAGCCCCCTCTTGGCATGATCCGTTGCAGCATGGTGAAAAAACGATCGGCGGGGAGGCCGGTTCGTCCGTCAAATGCGACGGCGCTCCGTCGTTGATGGATGATGTGACCAGCCAAGGGTTCGGATTCAATCGCTTTCCCTTCGTTCATGGGGGCAGCTGAAGCATGAAAGGCAATGGGTTCGGGTTCTTGAGTCGATTTCCAGGACGCCTCTGTGACTGAATCGATAATTTTCCACATGACTGGTTCATCTTTGCTCAACCGGTTTGCCGTGCCTTTCCATTCTCCGGATGTGAGCACCGTATCATGAAGATCGTTGAATGCTAGATTTAGCGTGGGAGAGGGTTGAAGGTTTCTGCGCCAGACTGCCGCCAGCAATTCCGGGTATTCCCGTTCTGCCTGTTGGAAATCCTGCGGTCTGGTCAGACCCAAAAGCCGTGCGATGGTCTCGTCTGAGGTGCCACTCAACACCAACAGATTCCAGCCTAAGGTCGCCGCGGCAATGCGTAGCGTGCCGATAGCATGGCCCGTATCATGTTGGCAGTATCGAAAGGCCCGCTCTCCATATTTCCATGCTTCCCGCCAATGAACGGACGTGAGACCTACCAGAAATCCTTCAGAAGGCATGCCTTGAAGTATCGATTGGGCGAGTCCAGGAGGAAGAGCCCAACGGTGTTCAAGGGCATGTTCCTTCGGGGCATAGTGGTACAGCCCTGGTTCCACGGCAAGGTGAGGCAGGGAACCCGTGAAGAGATAGCCCTCGGTGGGGTGGAGGTTACCGCTGGAAGGATTGCTCCGTAGTGCCCAGGTGGTCCCGTTGTAGGCTTTCCACGCTGTGAGTGATAACCCATATTCGAAGAAGCGAGAGACGGTGTTGAGGGTAATGGGTTGAGAGGGGATCGAGGGCGGATGAAAGAGGGATTCATACGGTGGAGAAAGCGGGTCTTCGTCGAGTGGGAGGTGTGGAAGCGCAACAAGCGGAGCGCCATCGAATCGGCGGAAGGGATTGGGCTGATTGGCCCAATCCAAGTATCCGAGCGACCGGGCGTACCGGTTGAACTCATGCTTGGTCTGCTCGTGATACTGTTTGACTTGGTCTAAGGCTGTTTCGGATTGTGTGTGGGTCATGTCAGTCTTCATGTAGGTTAGTGTAACACCCTGAGAGGTGAGGGAAACAAGAAGCCGCCTCACTCTTGCGAGTCCGCTCCTTCCTCCTCACTGCTCCCGCGTTATCGTTTGTTACACAACAAGATTGTCAGCCAACCCGGCGTTGGCCATGAGACATTCGTTCCGGGCCTCGGTGCGGTTGCGGTTTAGGGCCATTGTGTCTAAAACAGGCTTGAAGTTATGTCCGGATTCTGGCCAAATAGATTTTGAAAAGAGAACGGGCGTTTTTTTTGGATTCAAGAAATCCTTTGCTGTCATGCCAACCATCTATCTCTCCTCTACATTCGAAGACTTAAAAGACTACCGAAAAGCGGTCTTTGAAGCGCTTCGAAAGAGTGGATACACCGTCGTGGCCATGGAAGACTATGTTGCTACCGACCAGCGGCCCGTGGAGAAATGTTTGGATGATGTCGGGAACTCGGATATCTACGTTGGAGTGTTTGCCTTTCGGTATGGATACGTTCCGCCTGTTCAGCACCAGAATCCCAAAGGCCTCTCGATTACGGAATTGGAGTATCAAAAAGCTGAGAGTTTAAGGAAGCCCTGCTTAACATTTGTGGTCAAGGACACGACCCCTTGGCCACGTACCTTTGACGATGCCTTTAATGCGGACGACAAAGGTGAGCGAATCAAGGCCTTACGGCAATATTTGCTGACCGAGAAGACGGCGAGTGTCTTTTCAAGTCCTCACGAATTAGCTGCCCTAGTCCAGTCTGCAATCACAAAATATTTAGAAAAAAGAAAACAAGCCAAATCCTCTACTCCCCAGGAACCCGAAGCCCCATCGCCCGTTACCTGGGATATCAAAAAGCTGGGGTCGCCCTATCCGAGCCTACTGCATTTTACGAGGGCCTATGCTCCGGTGTTCTTCGGCCGCTAGCTGGAAGTGGGAGAGGTCCTGGATCGGCTGAGGTAACCCTAGAATCGGTTCCTGCTCATCAGCGGGGCGTCGGGCAGCGGAAAATCATCCTTGGTGGATGCCGGAGTCCTTCCAAAAATTGAGAAGGGGGCCTTGTCATCGGAATGCATGTACGCGTGCGTGCGCATGGTGCCCAGCCAGGGAAGTCATCCGTTCGATGCGCTGGTTCGGCCGCTGCATGCCTACGTCGAACGGGCAGGGTTGTCCGCGTTCGATCTGGCGGAGAACCTGCTCAAAAATCCGGAGACCCTTTTTGAACAGCTACAGAAGATTGTCTCGAAAGGGCTGCAGGGAAATGGCCTGGTGGTGTTTCTGGATCAGATGGAAGAGTTATTTACGACCGGCGACCCGGCCCAGGCCCGTCTTTTTCTGACTGCTCTGTACGATGCGGCTTATAAAGCCGACGTGCAGGTGATCGCGACAATACGCAGTGATTTCCTGTCTTACTGTTATGACCATCCCGATCTGTTGAAGGTCATCAAGGGGACCAGCCATTATCCGCTGGGGCCTGCCGACCCGATCAGTATTCGGGACATGATCGGCCAACCGGTGCGACGTGCAGGACTCACGATTTCAGAAACATTGGTGCGAACCATGACCAAAGAGGTCGGGGCCAAGCCAGGCAGTTTACCGTTGCTGGCGTTCGCCCTCCAGCAACTGTTCGACCGGCGCGTAAGCGACGAGTTGACGGAAGAGGCCTATGAGCAGGAACTGGGCGGGCTGATTGGGGCCATTGGTCTGCATGCCGAACAGGTGGAGAAACAGATCATCAATGTCGCTAAGGTTGCTCCTGAAGAAGCCTTGCCCAAGATCTTTGCTCCGCTGGTGGCGATGATGAGTGAGGGGCAGCCCACCAGAAAACGCGTGCGTAAGGATGCCTTTGACGGGCAATGGCGCCCTGTGGTGGATGTGCTTATCAAAGGGCGCTTGCTCCAAGGGGAAGAAGGTGAGCAGGCCGAAGGTCTGGTTTCCATCGCCCATGAAACGCTCTTTCAGGCCTGGCCCAGCCTGGCGAAATGGGTTTCCGAGAATCAGCAGGATCTCTTCACGCTCCGGCAGGCCGAGATGCAGGCCGGGGAATGGGAACGGCATGGCTATGATCCGAAATACCTTTGGCATGTGGACCGCCACCGCACCTTGCCCGGTATCATCGTGCGGTTTGGAGAGCAGACCATTCAAGAAGAAACTGGAAAAACAAGGATTCACCAGTTTGCGGCTCCCCAGGATGTCCTCATTCAGCGTCTCAATGAACCAACCCTCGGTCATCAGGAGCGGTTGACCATTGGCCTCTACCTGGCAGGTTTTGGCGACCCCCGGCCAGGGGTGGGGGTGAAAGATGGCCTGCCGGATATGGCATGGGTCCAGATTCCCGGCGGGAAGATTCAATTTGAGGGAATCAATCATATGTTCACGGTCAAAACCTTTCAGATAGCCAAATATCTCGTGACGAATGCGCAGTTTCAAACCTTCATCGAAGATGGGGGATACGAAAATGAGGCATGGTGGAAGGGGATTCAGAAGGAAAAACCACGGGAACCCCACTGGCAGGAACCCAATGCCCCAAGGGAATCAGTTTCCTGGTTTGAAGCGGTGGCCTTTTGCCGCTGGCTGAGTCATCGGACGGGTTCATGCATTCGTCTACCCTCTGAGTGGGAGTGGCAACAGGCCGCCATAGTGGGTGATTCCATGTACAAATATCCATGGATAGGGGGATGGGATGGGACCCGGTGTAATAGTGGAGAAAGCCGGTTCCATCGTACGACCCCAGTCGGTATCTATCCCAACGGAGCCACGCAGCACGGGGTGTTGGATATGGCAGGGAATGTGGAGGAGTGGTGCCTGAACACATATGAGGACACTGAAAAACCAGAGTCAGTGGGTCTTGAGGATTTATATGGTGCGCGGGTGCTTCGGGGTGGCTCCTGGAACAACGGACCGGGGGACCTGCGATCATCGAACCGGAGCTGGGATGACTATGGAAATCAGGGCAACTTCTCTATTGGCTTTCGTCTTGCCAAGGACCCCCCCCTAACCCTTTGTACTGTATCCTTTTACCCTTTTCCTCTTCCGAATTGTAGAGACGCCCCGGCGGGCCGTCGCTCTTTTGGGATGGCTGAACGACACCAGGTTGAGGCGATGATCCCTCAGACGACAGGTCCCCGACCCGCTGCTACAAGAGAAGAAGCAACCGGTCTGCAGTTGAGACGTCCCGGTTGGACGTCTATAGTCATTTCAATTAATTTCCGAAATCTTGTTGATTGGGTGAAACATCATCGTTCGTTGCTGGGCAATCGGTGAACCCACAACACCCCAGCACACCCTGAAATGAGATGTGGGGCTCCCTAAGCCTCTCAAGCCAGCATTTCCCCCCTAATCGGCGCCTGTGGTCCGGTCCCAGAGGCGAACGCTTCTATTAATTGGCGGGCTCTGTTTGAGCACAGCGAGTTGGCCCGCCCTCCCGAGACCTGCGTTCGTCTCATCTGATGAGGCCGGACGGGGCGTCAATGGTTTTGGGTCCTTTTGCCGAAACAAAAGGACCTCGGCTGCCGGGCCGAAACCCGGCATCTATCGTATATTCACATCATTCCCAGCAAGTAGGATGTGGGGGGAAGCAGGCATGGCTTTGCTCAGAACACGACGGAAATTTATTGGAATGACTATAGGCGAGAGGAGGTCGGAGGATAGTTGAATTTTAGGTCTCACGTTTCACACCTCATGTCTTTTACACGTCAAGATTGTCAGCCAACCCGGCATTGGCCATCAAAAATTCATAACGGGCCTCGGTGCGTTTGCCCATCAAATCCTGAAAGGTCCGGTCGGTTTGCAGTTCGTCTAACAGTTCCACTTTGAGTAAGCGACGAGTGGCGGGGTGTAAGGTAGTGACTTTGAGCTGTTGAGGAAACATTTCGCCCAAGCCTTTGAAGCGGCTAATGGTGGGATTGGCATTGCTGCGGGCCCCTGACACAATCCGTTCTTTTTCCTCGTCGGTGCCGGCCCAGTGGACTTCCTTCCCGATTTCAATCCGGTAGAGTGGCGGTTGGGCAATGTAGACGTGGCCTTGCCGGATCAGATCAGGCATATGCCGGAAAAAAAACGTCAGCAACAGTGTGCTGATGTGATAACCGTCAATATCCGCATCCATCAACAGGATAATTTTATGATACCGGAGTTTCTTGAGATCAAAGTCTTTACCGACTCCACAGCCCAAGACTTTTACGACATCTGCCAGCTCTTTGTTCTCAACCACTTTGGCCAGGGTGAGTTCTTCCGTGTTCAGCACTTTGCCCCGTATGGGAAGAATGGCCTGATTTTTTAAGTCACGGCCTTGTTTGGCTGTTCCGCCTGCGGAGTCGCCCTCGACGATAAACAGTTCGCTGATGGTTGGATCAGTGCTCTGGCAGTCGGCCAGTTTTCCCGGCAGATTGAGACGATGGCTGATGGCCGACTTCCGCATCACGGCTTTGGAGGCTTCACGAGAGGCTTCGCGGGCTCGTGCGGCCAGAATCATGCGACCCACGAGGGTTTCGGCAATACTTTGATTTTCATTGAGATAGGTTTCAAGGGCAGGCCGGACCAGACTATCCACTTGTGCCTGCACTTCCGGATTATTGAGCCGTTCCTTCGTTTGCCCCTGAAACTGCGGGTGGAGAACGAGGACGCTCAGCACGGCCGCCATACCCTCGCGAATGTCTTCGGCTTGAAGGGAGAGGCCTTTGGGCGTGAGATTGTGAGTGTCGATGTAATTGCGTGCAGCTTTCACGATGCCGCCACGTAATCCCATTTCATGCGTGCCCCCATTCGGAGTGGCCACCCCATTGACATAACTTTTGACGAATTCGGCGGGTTCATCGGTCCATTGCAAGGCGACTTCCATCTTCAGCGCCTGCGCCCCTCCTTCAAGGCCTGATGCACCATTTTTTAATTGGCGTTCCAGGTAAAAGACGAAATCGACGGTCGTTTTTCGACCGCGATCCGCCACTAATTTGCGCAAGTATTCCTGGATGCCCTGTTCGTGATGAAACAGGTGGGTTTCTCCGGTGGTACCATCTTTGAAAGTCAGCTTGAGCCCCTTGTGCAGATAGGCCTTAGCATCCAGCGTGTCCTGTAACACAGCGGGATCAAATTGAATAGTTTTGCCGAATATTTTGGGGTCGGGACGAAAATAGACCGAAGTCCCGGTTCCTCGTGCATTGCCCAAGGGTTTGACGGGACCTTGAGGTACTCCGGCCTGATAGGTCTGTTCCCACTCCTTGCCGTCACGTTTCACCTGAACTTCCAGGTGACGGGACAGGGCATTGACCACCGAGGCGCCGACTCCATGCAATCCGCCGGAATGGATGTAACTTCCGGTATCAAACTTTCCTCCGGCATGTAAGGTTGTCATAATAATTTCTAATGCCGACTTTTTGTGTTTGGGATGTTTATCCACCGGAATGCCACGACCGTTGTCCGTGATGCGGAGCCCTTCACGCGATTTATCCAGTTCCACGATGATGTGAGTGGCGTAACCATTAATGACTTCGTCAATGGCGTTATCCAGAATTTCCCAGACTAAGTGGTGCAGGCCCGTCTTATCGGTGCCTCCAATATACATCGCAGGACGGCGTCGGACGGGTTCAATACCCTCCAGTACCACGATGTCACTGGCATCATATGTTTTACCCATGAACGGATCCTCGTGAGTGAATGAGAATGAAAAAGGGAAACAGGTTCTTGGTGTAATGCATCAGGAAGCTAGGGGGTAACTTCTGATTGGAAAATCGGCACGGTCAATTCAGTTGGAATCATGCTGGTCAGACGACCCCGCCTAAGCAATGGATGTCCTTTCCCTCCACGTCCGACCACCTGATACTTGCGGAGGGAGACGGAAAGGGTGCCACCGTCTTCTTTGGCAAGCACGAGCTCCTCCTCTTTTGAAGACAGTAATCTAAATCCAACCACGGTATCGTTCTGGTCTAATTTCAAAACGATGACTCCACGGCCGGGTCCGGCCAATTGCGCCACCTCTTCGGCCTGACAGAGCAAGGCTCGTCCTCGCGCGGAGACGACCGCCACGACGGTTTTTTGCAGTGGAGCGGTTATCTGGCTGACCCCGACGACTTCTTCCCCTTCCTTGAGTTTACAAAATTTTCGGCCCAGTCGGGTCGAGGGCTCCTGGAAGGGGTCAAGGTCAAATCGAATCCCCATCCCGCTTGAAGTCATGGCGACGGCTTCTCCGTATAGGCCGGATGGGGTGCTGTCGAAGAGTGGCAGGTTGCGACCTTTTGACGGTGCAAGGGCGGACAATCCGGTTGTCCGCATACGCGGATCGAAGCTCAGCCCCTCAATAATACGTTCGCCATCTTTGAATTTAAAGAGCTTTTGCGCCGGATCTCCAAAGCCACTTCGGGCCGGTGGGATATCGCCGATTCGAATAGAGTAGGCGCTGCCATAATTGGAAAAGAACACCACCGATTCAAGGGTGCTCCCGCCTAAAATTGTCATGACCCGATCGCCTTCCCGAATCCGTGCTTTGGAAAGATCTTTAATAAGGCCGACTCGCCGAATCCATCCATCTGCGGAAACGGTGATCACCGCATCTTCTTTAACCCGGAAAGCGTCAGGATCAAATTCGACCTCCTCGGTTTGCCGCCGGCCGATTTTGGTCCGACGTTTGTCTCCAAAAGCCGTGGCGACCTCCTCTAATTCTTTTTTGACCACATCCCATAATTTGGTATTGGAAGCCAGAAGTGTTTTGAGATTCTTGGCCTGGCGCAGCTTGTCGGCCAGCTCATCCAGCATTTTTTTGATTTCGGTTCGGGATAATTTATAGATGGGCGTTTCCAAAATCGCATCGGTTTGAATGGGTTCCAGTCCGAATCGTTGCTGCAATTTATTGGCCGAATCGGCTTTTCCCTCACTTTGCCGGATGATCTTGAGCACCTGATCCAGAGCGTCGAAAATGAGTTTGAACCCATTCAGGATATGGATTCGCTTTTCCAGGACTTGCAAATCGTAGCTGAATCTTCGTTTGACGGTGACAAAGCGAAAGTCGATGAACTGTTCCAGCATCTGCTTGAGATTCAGGCAGTCAGGACGGGCCACGGTCGATCCTGGTACCGGAACCAGGCACGTCAAATTAACGGAAAAATTATTCTGCAGTGGCGTATGTTTAAAGAGATAGGCCATGGCCAGATGGGGATCGGCATCTTTTTGTGTCTCAAGCGCGATTTGAACTTCTGTCGTGGATTCATCCCGGACATCCACCAATTGCGGAACCTTTTTGGTGATGATTAATTCGCCGATCCGTTCCACAATCGTGGACTTATCGACGGCAAAGGGAATGGATGTAATGAGAATGGCTGATTTCCCATGATCTAATGTTTTAACTTCATATTCTCCGCGAAGCCGGATCGACCCCTGTCCGGTCTCATACATTTCCCTGATTTCAGTTTTGTTGTTCAAAATTTCGCCGCCGGTCGGGAAGTCCGGGCCTTTCAGGAATTTCATGAGATCGGAAATAGAGGCATCCCGATTTGCAATCAAGGCAATCGCGGCCTCGATCACCTCTCCTAAATTATGGGGAGGGATGTTGGTGGCCATGCCCACGGCAATTCCTGTTGATCCATTCACCAGCAGGTTGGGAAAGCGGGCGGGGAGTACTAGCGGTTCTTCCGCTTTGCCATCGTAATTGGGTTGGAAGTCGACCGTGTTTTTATTCAGTTCATTCAGCAGTTCGAGTGCGAGGGGTGTCAGACGGGCTTCGGTATAGCGATAGGCGGCGGGACGGTCACCGTCCTGGCTGCCGAAATTTCCATGGCCATCCACCAGGGTGTTGCGTAATGACCAGGGTTGGGCCATTCGAGCCATCGCGTCATAGACCGCCGCGTCCCCATGTGGATGCCATTCACCGATAACGGACCCTACCACCTTGGCGCTCTTGATGGGTGGCCGGTCAGGCACGAGGCGATGGTTGTGAAACATGGAAAACAAAATGCGCCGTTGCACCGGTTTCAATCCATCACGGATATCCGGAAGGGCCCGAGAGGTAATGACCGAGAGCGCATAATTGAGATAGCGTTGCCGCGTCGTCTCATCCAACAGAACCGGGATGATTTCTGACGGGTTGTTGTTGGAACTATCGGTGCCAGACCGGGTTCGTTTGGCCATACGTTCGTATCCTTTGATGACTCAGAGGGTCTTGAAATTCATGTGGGATTCGGGATCTCGGAGGGTGAAGCCGCCTTATGACATTACTGGACTGGCGCGGGGGTGGGGCCTAAGTGTGTTTTGGCCGGTTCCGGTTCTTCATCCGTTGGTTTAACCAAAGAGGGCAATCCTAACTGGTCTTTGATGCGGGTTTTCACCCAAAACGGATCCCACCATTCCGTGGGATTCACCTGTTCGCCATGCAAAATCAAACTAAAATGCAGGTGGTCCCCGGCTGCGAGACCGGTGGTGCCTGATTTGCCAATGGGTTGACCCAGAGTGACAGCATCACCGGATTTAACTTCGATTGAGGACAAATGTGCATATAAAGAAAGCAACCCATATCCATGATCAAGAATAATCGTGTTCCCATAAATTCCTAGATATCCAGCAAATATCACAATTCCGTTATTAGCGGCTTCGACGGGATAATGCTGGGTGACGGCAAGGTCAAAACCTAAATGATCTTGGGTATCGACGACCTGTCCATTATACGTATATTTGCGGTGATCGGCGAAGGAGGCTTCGACCTGTGAGCCCGACAATTGGCGAAACGCCCCTTTCCA
The DNA here is from genome assembly GCA_049289415.1 of Nitrospirales bacterium. Taxonomy (GTDB): domain Bacteria; phylum Nitrospirota; class Nitrospiria; order Nitrospirales; family UBA8639; genus Nitrospira_E. Next base: position 2,705 of record JBATLR010000445.1, on the reverse strand, counting down.
GAGAAATTCATGGCGGCTGTTCTTGGCTAGATTGGTAATAGTGTCGTTATTCATCTTGCGTAATGTGTCGTTGACCAGAAGGAAATCCTTCAGTGGATCTCCCAGACTCTGTAATTCAGGAGTCTGTGCCAGAATGGTCGGGACGGTTTTACGAATGAAGGAATCGGAAATATTGATGGAGCGGGTACGCCAGGCTTGGGGTTTGACCTTGAAATTCACATCCATGAGAGCGGAGTTGCCATACCCGTCGTCCGCAATGACTTGGATCGGTGTTGAGGACGGAAAATTATAAGGAAAGGCGATGAAGGCAAACATACCGGCTTTGTCCGGTGCAGGATATCCGGGGAAGAAAGCCGTTCCAATCTTGACTCCGTGAATTGACACTTCCGGGATCACTCGATACCTCACGATTCCTGCTCCACCTTGCACGATGGTCGTGGGGGGGGATAAGAGTTCCAATCGGGGTGGCGTAAATTGTGGGGTAAATTCCTTCTCCAATCGTTGTCCATTACCTTCAAACCAGTTTCGCCAGGAATAATCCCGTGCGGTCACAATGAGTTGAGCCTGCCCTTGTCTTCGAGGCAGCTCCCCGTTGCCATAGGGAATGATGTCCAGCGTGAATTCATGATCCTGTCCGCCGGTCGCCGAAAACCACCCATCAGAAGGAAAGGATTGGTCGGCCAGGCTGAATGTTTCCATGTTGTGAATAATGCGGACTGAGATGTCCCGAAGACCGGTCCCATCATCATGAATACGAAGAACCAGTGGCGTGGTGGGGCCAACCAGCTCGAACGGTTGTTCGAGAGAGATTTCAGGGGCGGTGGAATCTCCCCATCGTGCGTTCCCAATTAATCCCAGGTAAATGGCGATAAGAGCCAGAACGATGATAAACAGCAAGCCTTTTTTAGACACGATCGAGGTAACTCTTCCTCCAGAGGATGGTGCGAGCAGGACAAAAAATGTTCCTCTTCTTATACCATACCCAGCCTTCAGAGCAAGTGTATGATCTGTCTGAAGAGACGGGGAAGCGCGCACGCCTGATTCACAACCGTAGATATGGGTTCTCTGTACTCTTGACATAGACAGGATGATCGCCTAGCCTGTGCCGGGCCACAGCCAGGCCTCATGTCTCATATCCCTCCTCTCGGGCCAGGTATTTCGTCCAGATGGATGATGTGGGAATTCCCGCTCCCTGAATGGTTGATCAGGAGCTTGGTTTCATGGAAGAAGCCGGTGGCTTCTTGGTGACAAACACATTCCCGAACATTTTCTCAATATTCCTTTATTTTGACAAATGGTGTTCCGATATATGTCGGTAGTGCCGAACAGGCGACAGCCTGATCGGCATTTTCTGAATCAACCGTCTTTCCACATGGGGGGCTCATGCCAGGGTTGAGTGATATTTTAGGATGGTTTTCGAGTGATTTAGCCATCGATTTAGGAACGGCGACGACACTGGTCTATGTTCGTGGTAAAGGCATCGTCCTGAGTGAACCCTCGGTGGTGGCCATCGAAAAGCATACGAATACGGTGCTGGCCGTTGGTGTCGAAGCCAAACGCATGGTGGGAAGGACGCCGGGTAATATTGTGGCGATCCGCCCGATCAAAGAAGGGGTCATTGCCGATTTCGCCATGACGGAAAAGATGCTGGAATACTTTATTACGAAAGCACACAACCGTCGCGCGTTCGTCAGGCCTCGCTGTATTATTGGTGTGCCATCCCGCATCACCGAAGTTGAGCAACGGGCCGTCCGTGAATCGGCCAGCCAAGCCGGCGCCCGGGAAGTCTATCTCATCGAAGAGCCGGTTGCGGCAGCAATTGGAGCGGGATTACCGATTACGGAACCTTCGGGGAACATGGTGGTCGACATTGGCGGAGGCACGACCGATATTGCTGTCATTTCCCTTGGGGGCATTGTCTGCAGCGAGTCGGTTAAAGTGGCGGGTGATTCCATGGATGATGCCATTATGAGTTATATTAAGCGACGGTATAACCTCCTGATTGGTGATCACATGGCGGAAAAGGTGAAGATCGAAGTCGGATCTGCCTATCCGTTAGAACAAGCCAAAACGATGATGGTCAAAGGGCGGGATATGATTTCGGGTATTCCCCGGACGGTCGTGGTGAATGATTCCGAGATTCGAGAAGCATTGGAAGATCCCATCCATGCCATAGTGAATGCCTTACGGAATGCGTTGGAGAATACGCCGCCGGAATTGGCCGGAGATATTATCGATAAGGGGGTGGTGATTACAGGCGGGGGTTCGTTGTTGCCGGGCATTGCCACACGGTTCCAGGAAGAAACCAATCTGCCCATCATTACCGTGGAAGATCCCTTGACCTCCGTGGTGTATGGCGTGGGAAAAGCTCTTGATGAAGTCGATTTATTTCAAAAGATTCAAAAATTTTAATGGTTGGCTAGGGCAAGACAACCGAAGCGTTAGGTGCGATCTGAAAAATCTTGCCTTGATGACCGATCACATAGAGTTCTCCCTCACGATCTTCCCCAAAAGACGAGATTCGTAGTTCCGTATCCAGCAGTTGTGTGGTCTGCCCGTCGCGATAGCCCCAGATTTCACCGGTACAAAAATCCCCGAACACATAAACCCCTTCTAGCGAAGGCACGTGTTTCCCACGATAGACATAGCCCCCGATCACCGAGCATCGTCCCTCTTCGTGCCGATATTCTGTAACCGGCGAGACC